>CAIVPY010000084.1 GCA_903907885.1 uncultured Bacteroidota bacterium | reverse complement strand
GCTCCCACTGCACCTGCTCCAATAACTGATACTTTTGTCATTTCTATTTCTATTTAGTTTTACGAAAATTCGAAAATTATAAGTTGCGAAAATAAGCATGCTTCACACATTGTAAAATGATTGTTTTCACATTTTATAGAAATTTAACCTGAATAATGTTAACAGGGCAAGCTTCAGATGCTTTTTTGTTTTCTTCAAATTCAATTTCCGAAACATTTAGGATGTAAATATCTTTTTTGCCTATTGCTCCAACCAATGTACACTTCCCATCTTTGCGAGACATAGCCCATCGACCAGGTGCAGCTTCAACACAGGCATTACAGCCAATGCACCTTTTTCTAAGTTGGGTTATTTGTATCATATTTCAACCGGAATCTTTTTATATAGTTTATCAGAAGGTCTGATTTTTTCTGGAACAACAAATGAAACATGGTCACCTTTGTTGCTTGTTTCGGTAATCAGGCCATCTAATCTCAACTCAGTTATAGTGGTTTCTACATAGCCAGTTGTTGGACCTGTAATAATTATTTGGTCATTCACGTTTAGGTTATGTGATTCAAGCAAAAACTCAGCTACACCAATTTTGTCAAAATACTTGATGCCTTTTCCAATATATATTTTTTTGATAGTAGCTGCTGAACCATATACACTACTCCATTCTCCTAATTTTTTACCTAAATAATACCCATCCCAAAAGCCACGATTAAAAACTGTCTCTAATTCTTTTATCCAACCATTAATTTTTTCGGTAGTATAAGTACCTTCAGCTATAGCATCTGCGGCTTCTCGGTAACATTTAGTAGTTTTATGAACATAATCTGCTGAACGACCACGACCTTCAATTTTCAAAACATGGATTCCTGCTCCAATAATTTTATCCATAAAATCAATAGTACATAAGTCCTTGGCCGACATGATGTATTCATTATCAATTTCAAGTTCATAGCCTTCTTCTTTATCTGTTACCACATAACTCCTACGACAGTTTTGAATGCAAGCACCACGGTTAGCTGAAGCATTATGGGTATGTAAACTCAAATAACATTTACCCGAGACTGCCATACACAAAGCTCCATGACCAAAAATCTCTATTCTGACCAACTCACCTGATGGACCTATAATATTTCTTCTTTTTATTTCACGTGTTATCGCTGAAACTTGCTGTAGGGTCAATTCTCTAGACATAACCATCACATCTGCATAATCTGCAAAAAACTCAATGGTTTCAATATTGGTAATATTGGTTTGAGTAGAAATATGAACAGGCATTTTTTGCTTACGGCCATAACTTAACACTGCCAAATCACTCGCAATTATTGCTGTAATTCCAGATCGCTTTGCCTCATCGACAATGTTTCTCATCAAATTCAAATCATGATCATAAATAATTGTGTTTAGAGTTAAATATGATTTAACTTGATGATCAGAACAAGTTTGAGCAATTTTTTTAAGGTCGTCCAAATAAAAATTATTTGTAGAACGAGCACGCATATTTAATTGCTCTATTCCAAAATATACTGAATCAGCACCTGCATTAATCGCAGCCATCATGGCTTCCCATGAACCCGCAGGAGCCATAATTTCAATCTTAGATTTATTCATCTTTTGAAAATTTTTCTTAAAAATTGCTCACAAAAGTATCAAATTCGCAGTTATAAATCACACAAAAACACATGACAGAATTAATAACAGAGGGTTATATTCATATTAAAATTGGGAATAAGCAACGTAATTTGTCTGTCGTTAGCGATTTTAATATTCTCAATTATCCTAAAAGTGTCCAGAAAAATACTGCTATTGTTATCAGTAAAATCGAAAATATTACAAAATTGAAGTCAAAAGGACTAAATACATTTTTGGTTAATTATAATTTGATAAAAACCATAAGCGTTGAAGGATTGTTTGAAGGATGTAATTTGATATTAACACAATTTCCATTTGGAGAAGAATCAAAAATATTTGAAATAAAAACCATCTCTTTTGTTGTTGTTGTGAAAATAAATTCGGCAAAAAATCTGATAGAAAAACTAAAATTTTGCATACATCATAAAATCACTGCAATAGTTGATGTGAGAAAATGTGAATATTATGATTGGCAAAACTGGCAAGTAGAAGTTTCTCTTATAGGAGTTCTATATAACCTAAACCCAATACAAGAATTAACTTCAAATGCTCAACTTCAAAAGCTAAGACAGTTGCTTTACGAATGCGATAAAAAAATATATAAACAGTTTAATAAACGAATGGAAATTATAAATGAAATTGGCAAATTAAAACAGCAAAACAGTAGCATTGTTTTTCAACCAATACAATTTGTTAAAAACATTCAAGAAATTTTAAGTCAAGCAGAAAAATCAAAATCGAATTTTGTTGATGTATTAAGTATTTATCAAACGCTACACGATATATCAGTTGAGAAGCAAAAGAAAATAATTTAATCTAAAATCATTTCAGGGATATCACCCTCCAAAATCAAGTTGCCCTCCGTTTTCTCTTTGATATAATCAACAGAAACTGCAGGGGCTCTTTCAATCAGTTTAAAACCTTCAGGAACGATATCAAAAACACCCAATTCTGTAACTACTTTTTTTACACAGCCTAATCCAGTAATAGGTAATGAACAACGCTTTAATAGTTTTGATTCACCAGCTTTGTTTACATGTTGCATGGCTACAATAATATTTTTGGCCGAAGCTACTAAATCCATTGCTCCTCCCATACCCTTCACCATCTTACCTGGAATTTTCCAGTTGGCAATATCACCGTTTTCAGCAACCTCCATAGCACCTAATACTGTCAAATCCACTCTACCACTTCTTATCATCCCAAAACTCATAGCACTATCAAAAAAACTGCTTCCATGGGTTGTAGTTACTGTTTGCTTACCAGCATTAATAAGATCAGCATCTACTTCGTCAGCATAAGGAAATGGGCCAATACCTAAGAGCCCGTTCTCTGATTGTAAGATTACTTCAATATTATTGGGTACATAGTTGGCAACAAGTGTTGGAATGCCTATTCCAAGATTTACATAATATCCGTCTTGCAATTCTTTTGCAATACGTTTTGCTATTCCAAATTTGTCTAACATATTTTCTAATTTATCGATGAGTTATGTGTCATTCGTGATTATGGTTTTTAAAAATATTTTAAACCTAAGCTTTCAATCTAGTAGTTACTTGCTCAATACGTTTTTCGTAATTGCTACCCTTAAAAATGCGATTAACATAAATGCCAGGTGTATGTATCTCATCAGGATTTAATTCTCCAGCTTCATATAGCTCTTCAACCTCAGCAATTGTAATCTTACCCGCCATTGCCATCAATGGGTTAAAGTTGCGAGAGGTAGCCCTAAAAATTAAATTACCATGAGCATCTCCTTTCCAAGCTTTTACAATTGCAAAATCACTTTTAAATGCGTGTTCAAGCAAATATGTTTTACCATCAAATTCTCTTGATTCTTTTCCTATCGCTACTTCAGTGCCAACTCCAGCTGGAGTAAATATAGCTGGCATTCCATATCCTGTAGCCATGCAGCGTGTTGCTAAAGTACCTTGTGGAATTAATTCCACCTCTAGTTCTCCACTTAACAACTGACGCTCAAACTCAGCATTTTCGCCTACATAACTCGAAATCATTTTTTTTACTTGGCGAGTTTTGAGAAGAAGTCCTATGCCAAAATCATCTACTCCTGCATTGTTGCTAATGCAGGTCAAGTTCTTTACTCCCATTTTCACCAAGGCTGTAATGCTATTCTCAGGGATTCCACACAATCCAAAGCCTCCTAACATTATTACTGCATTGTCTTGTATATCCTGTGTGGCTTCGAAAGCATTTGCAACTATTTTTTTTAACATAATTCTTTATTTACTATTTATTTTTAATCCAAAACAGCTGATAAACCTCGGTCGCAAAGGGCTTGACAGATTGATTTCATTTTATCTTCTTCTCCTGTTTTCACTATTGCTTTTCCTTTAAAATGCACCAATACTGCACATTGTTCTGCTTGTATTTCATCGTGTTCACACAATTCGCAAAGGCAATCTATCACCCAATCAAATGTATTCACATCGTCATTAAACAGAACTACTTTAATGCCATCGGTAATTTCATCTAATACTTCTACTTCTTTCTTTTCTTTTACAACTTCTTTAAGCATGTTATATTTATTCAAAATTTTTGTGTCTTTATTTTTTAAATTCAAATTTATTTTCATTACCCGCTCTGAGTCTTTTTATGTTGGCACGGTGGGTATAAATTACCATTAATGATATGACACAAAAAAAGCAAATTGCCAATATATTATCTTGATAAAAATAAAAAGATAAAATGGCAGCCAATATAGCTGCACTTATACTGCCAACCGATATGTATCTAGTAATCCATACAACGATAATAAATGTTGGAACGCAGATTAATGCTATTTGATAATTAAGTGCCAAAACCAAACCTAAGAGTGTGGCAATTCCTTTGCCACCTTTGAAGCCTGCAAATAAAGGAAAAACATGACCCAATACGGCTGTAATGCCCAAACTTATTTGTAAATTAAAACCCTCATGAGTATTAATATTATAGTTTGAAAAATAAATTAAACTCGTAGCCAAAAAGCCCTTTAATAAATCAATAAACAATACTATAAAGCCTGCTTTGTTTCCTAACACTCGAAGGGTATTAGTAGCACCAGCATTTCCACTCCCATGTTGGCGAACATCAATTTTGTGAAAGGTTTTCCCATACCAAACTGCAGTAGGTATTGATCCTAGTAAATAGGCTATTAAAATAAGTATGCCAATCATATTATTGTATAATTTTGAGTAACATTAATACT
>CAIVPY010000083.1 GCA_903907885.1 uncultured Bacteroidota bacterium | reverse complement strand
TACATATTGACATCAAACTGATATGTAGTTGTATTTACATATTGTTCGTTTTCAATTCTCCACTCAAATGTGGGTAACTGTGCGTAAACGAAAATACTAAGTAAAGATAACACCAATGTGGAAAGTAAATTTTTTTTCATATCGTGTAAAGTTTAGTTTTATAAATAGTTGTGGAACAAATATACAAATCTTTTGAACTTTTTATATTTTACTAAAAAAAAATTACCGAAATGTACATTTGTTCCTCTCAACTAAAAGAACTTTATTTAAGGTGTTGTGCTAAGCACACCATTTGAACTATTAATGTCAATCATTGGATAATCAGCAAAATCAACTGCACCATTTCCATCTAAGTCATTAGTATCGTAACCTATAACACCATTCGAACTAGCTATATCTAAACTTGGATAATCGCTAAAATCTACAGCTCCATCTTGGTTTATATCACCTGTGTAAATAATAAATATACCCGAACCATCATTTGCTAAATTAGATCCTGCAGCTTGCGAAGCTGAACTTGAGAAATTATAACTTGTGCCACTTGCACTCATCAAAACAGGAATTGAACTCCAAGTAGTTATAGAGTTGCGATGTAAAATCACCACATAGTAACTATTTCCGTTGGCAGAAGATGGGAAAGTAACAATACAAGATCCGTTTGTGTTTAACAACGCAGTTGTACTATAACTTAACGCTTGTGTTGATGCGTCATGTAATTCAACAGTGATGGTATCAGCAATGTTTGTTGGACTAATTCCGTCTGCATTAAAAGGTGCAGCTGCCATAGTTCCACCACCTAAATAAAATCCTTGTAAGAAGGCATGAATAGTTAAATTCACATTTGAAGGGGGAATGGTAGTGGTATCTGCTATGGTAAATATTGCAGGTAGCGTATTAGCAGCCAAAACTGTATTACCTGTCAATTGACCTGTAACATTATTTGGAACACTTGCTGATAATTTAGACCAAGAAGAAGAACTATACATAGCTACTTTAGTGTAAGTATATCGAGGAATGTTACCAAACATAGCCGAATCGTAACTTAATGTAGCATTGTAATCAAATCCTACACCACCAACTTGAGATATTGCATAATATCCATTATAAGCTTTCATGGCTGGATTTAAACTTGGTGAAACTGTACCTGTATAGTATTTTATGTCTAAGCTTGTTGGAATTGTTCCATTCTGTCCCCATTCTACTGAGGCTATTTGACGATTAGCAAACGTGTAAGTGGTTGTGGTTCCTGTTGCTGGAGTTGCACTCTCAACTGCCGATGGTGGTGTTGTACTTGTATTGAATTCAAAAGCTCCAATATCTGTTGAGCCACCTGCTATAGTTGTAGAGCGAGAAGCGCCATTATTATCACTTGTTACATTTATTAATGCTATACCTTTTCCGTTTACAATCCATGATTCTGGATTTGAATTTTTGATACTTAAATTATTAACCGTATCTGTAAATAATGTGTCAGCCAAAATAGTAGATGTTGTACTTAACCAGTTTGTATTATAAACCGATGAATACAAATTGTTAAATGAACCCCAACCAAATGAGTTTGTTCCAATCTCATAAACCAAAGACGAGTCGTTAAGAACAAAAGAATTGTATTTCTGAGTTGTTGAACTCAAGGCAACTGTTGCAGAGCCAATGGCAAAATTCTTTGTTACATTTCTGTCTCCTGTTCTTTTGTTGTAAATTAAATTGTTTACAGCATCAATAGTACCAGCACCTTGATTATATATACCATAACTAGTTGTATCACCAACTCCATTAATAAAAATACTATTATTGTAGAAATAATTTGCGTTAGCAGTACTTACATTGAAATATCCAATCGCTCTTTTATTTGTACCTGATCCTAAAGAAATTTGGTTATTGGTATAAGTATTAGTACCTGATAATGAAGTGAAAATTCCTGCTGCAAAGGCTAGAGAGTTAGTAGCATTAACACTAATATTATAAATTTTATTAGCATTTACCTTTACTACGTTAGAGGCAGAAGTTCCAACAGCAATACCTTTGGCTAATAGTCCACCTGTAAATGCACTTATATTGTACACCGAATTTCTTTCAATATTAATAACATCTGAAGAACCAGGAAGCACGTAAATACCTATAGGTCCTTGAGGCCCTCCATAAGATATTGTATTATATGGATGTGTAATGTCTCTGACAATGTTATCTGTAATATTTGCTGTACCTGTAATAGTACCTACATTAATACCTGCAATATAACCCGTACCACCAATGTTTTTATTATATAGGTTTCCAATTACATTGTTTGAGTAGATACATGGACCAACTATGTAAGATCCAAAAATAGAACCTGCTGATGCAATGGTATCCCAAGGGTTAAATCCTCCTCCAATTATATTGTTTTTAACAATGGTTATTGCATTAATTGAGCCTACATTAATATTATAATTTATACCATTAGAACTTGTAGTTGCTATATTACCTAAAGTATTACTATCAATGGTTGATGCTATAAATGAATTGCTTGAAATAAAAATAGGTCTAATAGCGCTATTTACTCTTAATAAATATGCTGCTCCACTTCTATCAGGTGCTGATCCTCCAATGCTATTTTTGCGAACAATATGTCCTCCTCCTCCTTGTAAATAAATAAATGTTGGAGATACAAAACTACTGTCGTTGTCTGCATAAATAGCATTGTTGTTAATATTCCAATAATCTCCACCCGTAGTAGTAATATTTACTGAAAAGAATCTGATGTTTTTAAACTCGCAATTAGAAACGATTATTCCATCATTACCAATTAGTGTATTTGATGTTTGAGAATAAACACCAGCTGATGGTTTATTAGTACCCGTAGTGTTAGTCATTGCACTACCCGTAGTATCACTAAAAACACAATTATTAATAGTGTTAGAATCATTTCCAGTACCACCTGTTGCAGCAGTTCCTATGTTTAACATACCAAAAGTTTGGCTATTGTTTACACCTTGAATGTAGCAATTAGCAAAGGTATTATATTTAGCATCATTATACAAGTTAATAGTACCAGCAGTAGTTGCTCTGTTCATAATTCTCAAATATTTACCACTACCACCAAAGCTACCATCAATGGTTATTCTATCCGCCCCATTCAATCTAATTAATGCTGAATTTAAAGAAGCTACTGTACCTGTTAATATTCTTAAACTGGCAGCATCTGGTGCAATAGTTAAAGTAAATCCACCTGCACCAGCTTCTGTAAGTTGATTTAATTCAACCAAACCTGGCTCTTCAATATCGCTTGTGATATTAGCTGATATGTTTCCTGATAAAACTGAATTATTTACAAAATCAAAAAAGCCACCAGTACCTGTTAAATCCGTAAATGGCATACCCACACCAACATTGTATGAACCCGACAACATAGGTTTAATTTTAAATACAAAAGGATTAGGATATATTGAAATGGTATTCACATCAGTACCTTCAATACCACCTGGGTATGAACCAAGGTTGTTCGAACTTGTAATATCTTGAGCTGTTACAAAATAATAAACCGTATCAGTAGATACTAAACCCCCTAATGTAGAAGCACTCACTGTAAATTGCCAAGTACCATTGGTGGCAGTACCTGTTGTTAAATTACCCACACTTGAATTCCATGATCCAGTGGTATATTTTTTAAAGTACACACGTGGTTTGTATGCGCCAGTTAAATAAACACCTGTAGCATCAGTAATGGTAGCTGTAATGGTTCTATCAGTCGTAAATTGATCGCTCGGTATGGCAGTATAGCTAATTGAAGGTGCTGCCACATCTTTTGAAGTAAAGTTTCCAGCATCAGCACCTAAGTCATGCGGAGTTAAAGTAGATCTTGTTTGACCATCATAATCTGTTGTGGTTCCAGTTCCATTCACAGCAATTCCATATGCTTCAATCGCAGTTGGAATAGAAGCATTTACATGCAAGTCTATTGAGTTTTTATCCCCTGTGGCATTAACAAAATCCATAGAAGATGAAACTGAGTTAGCATCCTCACTAGATCCGCTTTTCCATGAAGGCATTGAATAGTACGAACTTGTTCCGAAAATACCAATAGAATCACCTTTTAACAAATTGTAATCCATTATCAAACCTGTGTTAGCACTTAGTGCGGTTGCAAAATGTCTTGCTATAGTGGCTGTTGAACTCATACGAGTATTGTAAAAAATATTATTTACAACCGTATCAGCACTGGTTCCATTTCTAAAGAAGGCATAAGTTCTTGTTGTGTCACCAGATAATGAGTTGTCAACTGTTCCTCCGATATAAACGGTATTGAATAATATACTGCTAACATTTGAAACAGCAGCAACACCTGTTTTAGCAATACCTCTCAAGGTTGGCGCACCAACAATTGAAGCCCCATTTGAATCTAAACCAAGTCTAATTATATTATTAACAGTTGATGCGTTTCCATCAGAAACATCAATACCCGTAATGATGG
>CAIVPY010000082.1 GCA_903907885.1 uncultured Bacteroidota bacterium | reverse complement strand
GTTTAACCTTGTATTTGGAGAATTGTTACTTCCATTGGTATTTAAAACATTTTTTGGAAAAAAAATAGTAGAAAGAAGTACCCATGATAAAATCCATTCTAAATTCTATCTTATAATTGGCTTTGTAACAGGAATTGTTTCGTCATTATCAGGTTTAGGAGGCGGAGTTATAATGATACCTGCTTTCACCGATGGTTTGAAATTAAACATCAAAAAAGCCAGCTCAATTTCAACTGGGGTAATACCATTGTTTGCTCTACCTATAAGTATTTATTATATGTTCAAGCAGCCGGAATTTACGGTTAGTCAATTTCAGCTTGGGTATATTTGTTTCCCAGTAATATTGCCTATCGTTTTAGCATCCTTTATTTTTTCGCCACTAGGAGTTAAAACTGCTCATGCAAGTAAGCCTCAAAACATTCGGTTTGTATATGGATTGTTTATTAGTATTTTATTAGTGAAAATTATAATAGATACCTTTTACAAATAATAACATTTTGTTTTACGTTGATAAACAAATTCAATTGCTTTGTTATTTTTGAAGTGTTATGAATCGAATCCTTTTCATCTGCATATTTTTCATTAGTCATCTTTCTTTTGGACAAAAGTATTTTGAGCGATTATTACATATTGGGAACAACAATTTTTTGTATGAAGGCGATTATCTGCATTCGGTTTTTGTTCTAGGTGATGGGTCGTTTATAGCTGCTGGAAACGACAAGGGAACAAGCAACAACAAAGGAGCTTTTATTATTAAACTTTCAAGTAAAGGTGATTCTTTATGGACTAAATTTTATGGATTTGATGGCGTGAAAATGATAAAGCTGTTAAATGGTAATTATTTGCTGGCTGGCATTGACACCAGTTCATTATATTCTTCAACTCTGCGATTGGCTGAGATAGATAGCAATGGAAATATTATCTCTTCTCATAAGCCTATTTATAAATCTAAACCTACAACCGAGTATTTTAATACCCTAACTCAAGCCACTGATAGTAGTATTGTTTTTTCAACTTATACCAATACTAGTAATGGATTTGTAAGCACATTAACCAAACTGAAAAAAGATTATAGTTTGGCTTGGCAATTATCCGATACGTCTTTTAGTAATGCGTATATTCGAAAAGCTATGGTTGATGAGCTAGGTAATACTTGGCTTGTGGTAAGCAAAAAACTAACGCTTTATAAATCTCAAGCCAATTTTGTAAAGATAAATGCAGTTGGTAAAATCATATCGTTCAAAAGCATGATTAGTAACCGCTCTTTAAATTTGCGTGATTTTATTCTTGTAAGAAACAATCAGTTATTGTGCACGGGTATAGGAAACGATACTGTTATGCTTGGTGCACCCGAAAAAGCTATGGCAATAAAATTAGATTCAAACTTTAAAATAATTTGGACCAAATATTACAGCCCTTATGAAAGTTGGTATGGAGATAATATAACAAATATACTACCATGTAATGATGGGAATTTTGCCTTGTATGGAAGCATTACCCATAAAGTATACTCAGGGATAAACTATCTAGGTAGTGAGGCAGCAGCATTGATAAAAATTGACTCAAATGGCAAAATGCTTTGGGCTAATATTTACGACAATGGACAAATGTATTTTGATAACAACAAAGGTTGGTTTGATGGAACAATTCAAGTAGCTCGATCGGTAGTTCAAAACTCAAATGGCGATTTTTTGTTGGTTGGAGGCAAAGAGTTTTTGGTAGATAACAGCAACCCTAATCGTGGCTACCAGTCATATATTGTATTTACTAACGATAGTGGATATATTGGTAAAAACAAGCCTGTAAGTTCAGTTAATGAAGTGTTTAATCAAAACCTAATTCAGATTTATCCAAACCCTGCTAATTCTAAAATACATATAATCTCTGATGGATTGAGAATAGAAAGCCTAGAATTATATGATAACAAAGGTCTAATGGTATTACATAAAGAAGAAACTGGAGAGATTGATGTATCAGCATTCCCTTCGGGCTTATATGTTATAAGATGTTATACGTTTGAAAAAATAGTTACCCTTAAAATCCTTATTAATCACTAAATATCAATGATGAAGAAAACAATATTTACAAGTTGTTTGCTTGCCTGTTTTATTCTTTTAGGATTTAATAATCCAGCAGGAATAAAGATTGCCAAACTCAAGTATAATGGAGGTGGAGACTGGTATGCCAATAAAACATCCTTGCCTAATTTAATAGCTTTTTGCAAACGAAATATAGATGTAAACATTCAGCCGGAAGAGGATATTGTGGATGTGGGCAGTGCCGATTTGTTTAACTACCCTTTGGTTCACCTTACGGGGCACGGCAATATCATTTTATCAAAACAAGAAGCCGAAAATCTTCGTAACTACCTAATTGGTGGTGGCTTTCTTCATGCTGACGACAACTATGGTTTGGATAAATTTTTCAGGCGTGAAATGAAGAAGGTTTTTCCTGAATCAGACTTTGTTGAACTACCATTTTCGCATCCTATCTATCATCAAAAGTATAATTTCGATAAAGGCTTGCCAAAGGTGCATGAGCATGATGGCAAACCTGCTCAAGGTTTTGGATTGATGTATAAAGGAAGATTGGTTTGTTTCTATAGCTACGAATGCGATTTGGGAAATGGATGGGAAGACCAAGATATATACAACGACCCTGAAACCATCCGTCAGCAAGCCCTAAAAATGGGCGCTAATATATTGCAGTATGTATTTGCGAATTGATTGAACTAATTCGCAAATACATATTAAACTGAGTTCGTGATTAGAATTCAATATAAAATATAAAATTCCTATTAATCGGGAGCAGAAGAGTTTCGATTATGCACGGTGTACGTTCTACACATTGACCGCTTCGTATAGAAAAATTACCACTCATTTCCTTGCATTTGCCATTCAGTTTAATGCAAAAGCTTTTTGAAGCCATTCAAATCTTCTTTACTTTCATCCAAATTAAATTTGTAGGTGCAATAAGTATCCCTAGCTGGTGCGAGCGTCCGCTCGTTCCATTCAAATTTCGTTAGGTTCCTATAAATTTATTCGTCCAATAATTTTACATCCAAAAGCCCTTTCTCACCTGCATAATCAATGGCACTGCTATAATTCCAATCAATTGCATTTGTAACAAAACCTGCTTCTACTGGGTTGTTATGTATGTAGTCTAACTTTTGTTTTATAACTGAATATGTAAATAATTCAATTGGTTTATTGTGTTGCTGCCATAGCTGCCAATTTGCGTTTTGGTTGTTAAGTTTACCTGCTCGTTCCATCATCCATACCATCCACTCTTTTCGGCTTTCTTGAATATTGTTTTTTATTACTTCTTTCAATTCTCTTGAGGTAAATGATTTAAAATCCCTCAAAATATCTTCCATTTTATTTCCTTCTGTACCAATAATTAAATGAACATGATTTGTCATTATACACCATGCAAAAATCTCTAATCCTTTTTTTTGCTGACAGTACTTTAAACTATCAATTAAGATTTGCTTGTATAGCTCTCTCGTAAAAACATCTATCCAATAAACTGTTGCAAAACTCACAAAATAGAGTTTCGATTGGTCTAAAAATTTATATTTTCTGCTCATTACAATTTATAGCTATTACTAATTGGAACGAGCGGACGCTCGCACCAGCATGGGAGTAAATAATAATTTTTTCATATCATTTTAGTATTAAATAATTGATACCTTTTATTTTGTCGTTAATATAGAATACACCGTAATCTTTATTAAGATAACAAAAAGATGAAATGCTATCATTGAAATTATTATTTGAATACATTGTATTTAAATATGTTTTATTGTTTTTAGTAATATTTCCCAAAAATCTTGGATGGGTTAAATCTCCAATAGCATAATCACCAGTATAAAATATATAATTACTAAACAGTACCTCAATAATATCTAAATTTTGATTTGCATTTCTTTTACAATGCTTTACATCAAAAGTTCCATTCCCTTTTATGGTTTTATACATTTTATGAAATATTTGATAACAGTTTGCATTTTTTTTAGGGCAATTAGGGTTGCCGTTATCATCTTCGCAATACCATGTACTATCGGTTTTTATTTTCACAAAAGTTACAGTATCTCCTTTATCACTTGCATAACTTATTGTATCAAAGGCAGGATTATTAAAGTAAGGTGTTTGGTTAATTGCACTTTTATTTAATGTTTCGTAATTGGTGCTGTAACTAGGGCAATATGATGAGGGCTCTTGCTTGCAAGCTTGTATAATAAAAAGCAAGCTAAAAATGCTAATGAAAAGTAGTTTTGTGTTCATACTTGTTATATCTAGTAAAAGTTATTGTAGTATTTGTATATCAAAAGTGAAATTAACTTACAAGAAAAGCTATTTATATTTTTGTTAAAAAGGCAATTCACATTTAGTCAAGTTATTAATTTTCAAATTTTTAGCTGGTATGGTTAGTTTTAACCATACGTTTTTGGGCTATATTATATGTTGTTGGTGGGGACACGCAACAACGGCTGCCATTGCACGGTCAGCCCGCAGGTATACAAATCAGTTTTGCCTTTATAGTTGCTGACTGCACAATATTAAAACATAAAAAGAATGGAATGAAAAAAGGATATGAAAAAACTAAGTTTTGAATTTTATTATTTTCGTACTTTCGCAGCATGATAAGTTGGTGGAAGATTCTAGGAATTGTTTGTATATTCTATGCTATTATTGGCGGCTTGACCATGCCAGTTCCCGATTTGCCTATATTGGAGCAAAGCATCAGAAATTTGTATTACCATGTGCCCATGTGGTTTGGGATGATATTGTTGCTGTTGGCATCTATGATAAATGCCATACAAGTATTGAATAAAAAAGACTTGAAATATGATATCAAATCTGAGGCTTACGCCACCACTGCCATGACTTTTGGCGTTATTGGATTGCTTACAGGTATGATTTGGGCAAAAAACACCTGGGGTGCTTTTTGGACCAACGACCCAAAACTTAATAGTGCCGCTATTGGTATGTTGATGTATGCTGCCTATTTTGTGCTTCGCAGTTCTATTGATGACGAAGAGAAGAAAGCCCGTGTATCTGCAGTTTATAATATTTTTAGTTTCCCCGTGTTTTGTGTGTTGGTATCTGTTTTACCTCGTTTAACCGACTCATTGCATCCAGGTAATGGTGGAAACCCTGGTTTTAATAGTTACGACTTAGACAGTCGCTTGCGACTAGTGTTTTATCCTGCGGTTATTGGTTGGTCGCTTATAGGTTTTTGGATGTCGGATTTAAGTATCCGCACTATGTTTATCGAAAATAAAAAAAATAATAATTAATCATGTCAAATATTTTAAATCTAATTCTTCTTCAAGCAATACATAGCAGCGAACTTCCTGATGCTGAAAACTCGGGAAAAATTTATGTTGTTGTTGCAGTTATGTCAATATTGTTTTTAGGTATCACCGCTTTTTTAATTCGACTTGACCGTAAATTGACCAAAATCGAAAAAGCATAATTATAAATTAAGAACATGAAAAAGACACATATTATTGCCATTGCCTTAATAGCAATCTCTATTGCAGCCATACTTAGCATGTACGGAGATGCTAGTACTTACGAAGATTTTACCATGGCTGCAGAGCACAATGGTAAAGAATACCATGTGGTGGGAACACTAAACAGAGGTAAAGAAAAATACTACGACCCTAAGAAAGATGCCAATTTCTTTAGCTTTTATATGATGGATGAGAAAGGCAAAGAAAGCAAAGTGATTTATCATAATCCAGAGCCTGCAGACTTTGAACGTAGTGAGAAAATTGTGATTGTGGGTAGTATGGAAGGCGACCATTTTGAGGCATCTAAGATATTGTTAAAATGCCCTTCGAAATATACCGACAACCAAGTGAAAGCAAGCTAACTACTGAGTATATTGTTTTAGTTGTATTGGAATAATTGTGTTTGATAAACTACAAAACCTCAGCCTGTTATTTTATTAAGGGTAATGTAAATATAATATTACTTCCTTTTCCTACTTCACTTTCAACCCAAATTTCACCACCATGCATTTTTACAAATTCTTTGCAAAGCAATAAACCTAATCCTGTGCCTTTTTCATTTGCAGTGCCTACAGAGGTGATTTTTTGAGACAAATCAAACAATTTATTCATTACTTCGGGGCGGATTCCGACACCATTATCAGAAACAGTAATCTTTACATATATTGGGTTTATTTCTGCCGAAATATCAATTGCTCCATTTCTATT
>CAIVPY010000081.1 GCA_903907885.1 uncultured Bacteroidota bacterium | reverse complement strand
CAATCCATAAAGAAGGATGCGTGGCAATAGTATTTTTTGTAAAGCTTTATCAAAGTAATCAAAATTTTTATTAAATAATAAATGATAAATACCTTCAAAAATAAATAAATTGAAATCAAAAAATTGCGAGGCAATCCACCTTCTTCTTTGTTTTGCAAATACTAAACTGCTATCTACTTTTTCGTCATATATAATGGCATCTGTTTCGTAAAGTATTTTTATTTTGTTTCTTAAAAAAACAGCTTCAATCTCTTTGTCCTCAACAGCGGAATCAATTTGTTTCATTGCATCTTTAAAGAAATTGAAATTTACAGCTTTTCCCGATCCTGATAAGGCTGCAGAAACACCAATTGCTATATGCCCTTTCCTGAATATTTGGTTATTAATCTCTTCACTTATTCCATCAAGTATAGCAAATGATGTGTTTAAATTTTTTGCCATTCTATGCCCTTGAACTACTATCTCATTGTTTTGAAGTCTCAAATTGATTTTCTCTAAAAAATCATTACTCATTACGTTGTCAACATCTATAACCACGGCATAATCATATTCGTTGTCGGGTGTAATTGCAAGAACTGTGTTGAGAGATTTTGCCTTAGAACTTTCTTCGAATTTAACAGGTATGACACTTATTGGATATTTAATTAATTCATCAATAGTTTCCTTTTTCAATCCATCTGCTATTACTAGCAAATGAAATTTACTTGAAGGGTAGTTTTGTTTTAGATTTTGCTTAACAGTGTTTATAATAATCTCATCACTCTTATAAGTTGGAATTAAAATAAGAAACCTGTTTTGTCGTTTAAGTAATATTTTATTGAAATCTGTATGCCTATAAAAATAAGCCGAAATTGCATATATGGTTATATATAAAACATTAAAGGCCATGTAAAGCATGACCAATAGTTCAATAATATGTAATCCAATTCTCAGCACTTGGCAATTATATCTATTTTTTTCTTTCTATTATGTTTTTTGTAACAAATTATCAAAACCAATTGTGTAGCAAACATATTGGCACACATTGATAATTGAGCTTCAGCTATACAAGTAGGTTGTTTCTAGATAATTCGCTTTTATCTTTGTCCATTAGTGGGGATATGGTTAAAAAAACCATACTTAGGTACATTAATGCACCTAATGGTGCTTGACCAAATACAGGATTACCAAAACTTGCAATTACTACTCCTACAAACCCCCCATATATAGCCATTAATTTTTGTTTCAAATCTGGGTTTTTGGTTCTATAGGTATTATAAAATCCCATAACAATAACATACGATATAGCAAAAAAGTGAAGTGCTAAACCAACTACACCATTTTCAACCCAGATATTTACGAACCAACTATCTACAGGAATCTTGGAAAGAAAGCTACCCGGATAATATTTATTTGCCCAATAATATGAAGTACCAATACCACTACCAAATGGTCTGTTTTCTAAATATTGTCGAAGTGTTTTTTGATTGCTCAGCCTTACCAATAAAGAAGCGTCATTTGGGTCCAAAGCTGTTCTCAATCTAAAAATTTGATAATTTGTATTACCTATATAAGTAAACTTTAAGAAAGCAAATACCATTGCTCCTACAATTGTACCTATTGCTAATATTCTAAAGCGTTTGATTAAAAATAAATAGAAAATAAATCCACTTACCATTACATAAAGTGGTCCTCTACTAGCGGAAATAGTAAAACCAACAAAACAAATGATTCCTATAATTAGGTATCTTATTTTTAATTTTCTTTCGTAAGGCCCTAATGCTAAAACAAGTGCAATAAATGATGCGTATGCCATTGTTGTACCATTTTGACCTGCATCTGAGAATAATGAAAACGCTCTTAATCTTCCATCAATAAAGTGGGTTACATTTCCAATTGTATCAAACCATCTTTGTTCACCAAAATCTAGTCCTATGGTAATTTGTTTTAAACCCCAAAAAGATGCAAAAACCGACCAACCTAATATTAGTTTAATAAAATGGTCTAAATCTTTTTGCTTGTTGTAAAGTAATAAGGCTAAAGGAACTGCTGCTGCTGCGTATAAAGAAATTCCACGAATAGCATAAAACCATGCAGTAGGATTGGTTGAGTCTGGGTTTAACAACTGCAAAACGGTATATAAAAACCAGGCCATTATTGCATAAAATATGCCCGTGTTTAATTGCCTTATCGATTTCCATTCAATCTTTGCTAATGTTGAAAGTACTGTTAAAAACAAAATAATATCTACAAACAAACCCAGCGGACCACTTACATACCTTGTAATAGCTACAAATACAAAACTATAATGAAGATAAATAATTATTCCAAAATAGGGATTAGCAAAAATCAACACAATAGAAGTAATTATAAAAGGGATAAGCAAAACCTGTAAACCAGTATTAATATTGCCTGTCGAAAGTATTACAGCAATTACAATTCCAGCAATAAGGAAACTACCAACAAGTCCTAAACTTATTAGTGATTGACTTAATGCTGATGTTTGTGCTTGTGGTCTCACCTTATTTATTTGTTATTTGATTATACTTTACTTTAAACTCCATCAATCCTAATTTTAATGTGTTTATAAAACTAACTTCAAGGTATTTATGTAACAGAAAAAAACCAAATATCATTCCACTGCCAAATGTAAAAGTAGAAACTATTGCTACCGCTTCAATGGTTCCAAATTCAAATATTCCAATATAATCTCCAATTATGTTTACAATTAGCATAACCATTACTTTTATAAAATTCATTTCAGGTTTATTTATTATATCAAGCATAATTCCACTAAATTTATCTAAAGGAATGATGGCAGTATAAATTGAAAACAAACGAAGAATAATAACTGAGTCTTGATACTTATCCCCACTTATTAGCCAAATAATTTGAGGTGCAAAAACTAAACAACCTATTGAAAGTGGGAGTAATAGCAAAAACAAGAATCCAGCCTTACGTTCAAATTCATGTTTCAATAGTTTTTTATCTCCTTGTGCATACACTTTAGCTAAAAGAGGAAGTGTTGTAACTGCAAAACTTCTTATTGGTAATTCTATAATTTCAATAACACGACTTGGAATACTGTATATAGCTACAGCGGAATTAGTAAGCATTCCTCCAATAATATAATTATCAGAGTTCCTAATTAAGTTGGCTCCTATAAGAGTACCCATACTATATTTACCAAAATGAAATAATTGACTAAATCTATTCTTGGTATAATAATAAATGCTACTTATACCAGCCCAACCTTTTACAATACAAAACATACTTGCCAAAGTTTGCGCTAACAAATATGCCCAAAACACTGATTTAAAAGGAAGTCCAAAATAGAATAGAATCGCACAACACATAATGAACATAACTTGAGAAATCAACTTCACTACACTCATTGATATTATTTCGAGTTTAGCATTTAAATACCAACTTGAAAAGTTATGAGGTAATGAAACAACTGCGAAAATTGCATACCATCCAAAAAAATATTGGTATTTTATTAATATATCAAACTCATAAAAAATGAAAAAAATTACACCAATAATTGCTAAATAAATTACTGTAATTGTTGAAGACAATACTAAGGCAGAACCAACAATTGATCTCTTTTCTTTTTCATTTGACGAATGCGCAAAATTTCTAATCAGTGCATTCAATATCATTCCTGCTCTTAGGGTTTCAAAAATGCTATAAGTGGCTAAAAACAGAATCCATGCACCAAAATCACTTTCTGGCAAGTATCGTGCAATTAATGCAAATGAAAATATCCCTAATAATGCTCCAACACCGTTGCCAGCTAATGAAGCAAAGCTTTTGCTTTTTATTAGATTAAGGATACCTTCCATTTATAAATATTGAATTAAATTGTTTCAACTTCTTCAGTATTTATATCTGCTTTCGGGGTATTTTCAGTCAAATATTTTGAAGAATATCTTGTAGATTTTTTACGATGAATATATCTACTACCTATCAATGTTTCCAAGTTATCGGTATCAACATGATTTAACCAAAGCATTATTCTATTTTCTTCACCCGATGCCTTACGGTACAAGTTCAGAATTGAATTATCTGAGTTTGTCCATGATCTACGAGCATCCAACATCATTAATGATAACCTTGAGTTCCTAACAAGTTGATTTGGCAAAGCATTAATACTAATAGCAGGAATTTCAAGTATTACAAAATTATAATTTGCACCGTTTACTCTCGAAAATTCAGGCAACAGTGTGTCAACTGTTTTGGCACCAAATAATTTACTTGTAATATCGTATTTTGCAATTCTTAGTTTGCGGTCATCACTTTCCGAATCTTCAATGTTTTCATCGTTCGTGATAAATAATACGGAACTATCTAAAGAATACAATTTTTCAGCTAATTTCAATCCTGCATATGTTTTTCCTTCTTGCTCTCTTGAACTTAAAATTGTTATTAAATAGTTGTTTGTCAAATTAGATCCATTTTCTATTTCAATTTTTAAATTTGAAACAGCATAATCTAACAAAGTGTTTTCAATTTTATTTATAGATAAGTTGTTCAACCCAACATTATCAGGCAATGCGCTAAATATTTTTAGTCCAGTTAATTGCTCTGCTTTTGCTGTGTTTTTAACCGATGAATCTAATAATTCTTTGATAACAAAATAAGCCAATATCAAAAAGAATGAAGTTACAAATGAGATTATAATTAGCAACAATCTACGAGAAGACAATGGTTTTAATGGGAAAGACGGATTGTCCATTACTTGAAGATTATTACTCAACTCTATATTTTGTTGACGTAACTTGGCTAAATGCAAACCATGTAAAATCTCTAAATATTGTTTTTCGTTAACACTTACTTCTCTTTCAAGTCTGCTTATTTGCATACCTAGAGGAGCAAATTCATTATATTGCCTATCAAATTCTTTTCTTCTGTCAACATATACATTTAGTCTTGCATCTGCCTCGTCTGCATTCAGAATTTCATCTAACCAACGGTTCAATAAATTTTGCTGAGGAACACCTTCGATTGTATTATTTAAGCTATAATATTGAAGAACATAAAGACGAATTTCTTTCTTTAAATCTTCTCCTTTTTGAGCCAATCTAGTTACATCTTCTTTGGGATTTGCATATATTTTAGATCTAACCAATTGCTCATTTACTACTGACAACTCTCTTCTAAGTTTATTTAGTACTTCATTATTTTTTAATAATATTTCTCTTGATTCTAATTTGTCTTCTAATCTAGCAATAGCTCTTTTCTTACCCTCATAATTCATTAATTCTTTATAGTAATCAGTTTCGTTATCCTCTTTTGCTTCGGCTATGAACTTCGATTGCTCATTATAATTAATAATTTTATTTCTGATACCAAAATCCTTTAATTTATTTTCAGAATTATTCAATTCTCCTGCTGATTCTCTTAAACGGGCTTCAAACCATTTTACAACATTGATGGTTTCTGCTCCTTTTAGGTATTTATATTTAGTTATAAACGACTCCGATAAAAATTTAACGGTGTTAACACAAACTCCTGGATCACCAGCTTTGTATAAGATATCAATAAAATCCGAACTTGATTTTCTTTCTGAAGTTAAATTGGCCAATATAGTTTCAATACTATAATACGTTTTAGGTGTGTTTAACAATTGAAGTACAATGTTATCGCCACTTGAGTTTTTTATCTTAGTTATTTTGTCAACGGTAGCTGCAAAATTACCAGCAATAATCATTTGAGATCTGTCTTCTTCAGATACAAGTCCTCTTAATTTTTCAAAACCTTCTTGACCTAAAATAGAAGGGTCTGGCTGTTCTAACAATAAATGTTGAGCCAATAACTTTATTGAAACCTCTTCAATTGTATTTTTTGATTTTACAGTTGTAATTAAGTTATCAAAAGCATTGGTTACAGCAAAATAATCTAATGTAGTTTGCGAGCCTTCAGTTGAAGAAATACTGTATCCAGAAGCAATACCAGTATATATGGTTGTGCCTGACACGTATTCTTTGGGTAACCTTTGCGTTAAAAAATATACAATAACTGCAATTAAGGTTGGAAATAAAATCAACCAAATAAGGTTACGTTTTAATATTTTGATAAATTGTGAAAAATTCATTTTTATTTTCGTTTTAAGGTTGATAATTTAACTCCCATTGTTGTTTGAAGTCTTTCATAGAAATTTATATAATTTTTCTTTGCCTCTTCATCAGCCGCTACAGCAATTGAATAAACATTTCTTTGTCTTGCAAATTCATTCATTTGAATTGAGCCTTCTTTATACTCTTTTTCAGCTACTCCAACTGCTACAAGCTGTAAAACCATATCCTCATTTCTAGCTTTCCATAATTTTTGCCATCCAATCATATTTGTATAAAAATCGGTTAATGTTTGCTTCACAATTAATGCTTCAACATCACGTTTGTGTTTTGTTACTTCCCATAGTTCTTCTGCTTGCCTTACTCTTGGTCTTCTACCTATGAAATCAAAAACCGTAAGTGAAATATTTATACCTGCTCTATAGCCTTGATATTGCGATATAAATTCTGTTCCACCATTATTGGCTACTATTTGACCAGAGAAAAAAGGTAGATTTCCAAAATTGTAATTAAAAAATACGCCTAATCCTTGTGTCCATAAAACTTTTACATATTCTATGTTCCAATATGCAGCATTTGCCTGAGACTGCTCAAGTTTTTGAAGTGGATTGTTTTTTAATGCAATGACAAAAAGCGAATCCAATGGTGGTAACATTTCCTCAATATCAACATTTGGGTTTAATAATGCAGAATCGGCATTAGACCTTGTGTTTTGAGCTTTAACAGTTACGTTAAATACACTTAATACAAATACAATAATTATTAGTTTAACTATGGTTTTCATCAGAGTTTCTGATTATGGTTTTTACTTAATTTCTACTTGCACAAAGTAAGTGTAGCTTATAATATGGATGAGTTATAGTTATTAACTACGAATGTCGCAGTGTCTAAAAAACTAACATTTTTAATAAGTAAAATTTTATTATACGTTTGTGTTTTAATTGTATTAATAATAATATTTTATCATGGTAATTAAAGGAAGAGATATTATAGTTGTTGGCCTGCAAGCTTGGGATAATGACATTGGTAGTAATTGCAAAAACATTGCTGCCGAATTTGCCAAATATAACAGAGTTCTTTATATTAATTACCCTCTAGATAGGATTTCAATTAAAAGAGATAAAAACAAAGAATCTGTGATTAAAAGATTAGATATTATATCTACCAATAAGCAAAATTTAATTAAGATAAGTAATACCATGTGGAACCTCTTTCCCAATTGCATAATTGAGTCGGTAAATTGGTTACCTTTTACTTTTTTGTTTAGGTTTATCAACAAAAAAAACAATAAACTACTAGCATTTGAAATACAAAAGGCAATAGATGAACTTCAATTTAAAGATGTTATTCTATTTAATGATAGCGATATGTTTCGAAGTTATCATTTAAAAGAAATGCTTAATCCTGCCATAAGTGTTTACTACACCCGCGACAATATGATGAGTGTAAAATATTGGTATAAACATGGAAGCAAACTTGAGCCTGAATTGATGGCAAAGAGCGATGTGGTTTGTGCCAATTCAACTTATTTAACTGACTTGGCAAAGCCATACAATACAAACTCTTTTTATGTTGGTCAAGGTTGTGATGTAAGTGCTTTTGATATGGACAAAATAACACATATACCTTCAGACATTGCTCATATAAAATCACCTATAATAGGATACATAGGTGCGCTATTTTCATTAAGGCTTGATATAGAGTTATTAGAATTTGTTGCATCAATTAAACCCGAATGGAGTATCGTATTAATTGGTCCAGAAGATGATGCATTTAAAAAATCTAAACTTCACAATATGACCAATGTTCATTTTTTAGGATTGAAATCAGGAAATGAATTACCTGATTATTTAGCTCGTTTCGATGTATCTATTAACCCTCAAATATTAAATGAAACAACCATTGGTAATTACCCTAGAAAAATTGATGAATATTTAGCCATGGGAAAAGCTACAGTGGCTACTGAAACAAAGGCTATGAGTATTTTTTCAGAACATACATACTTGGCTAAAACCAAAGAAGACTATATTAAATTGATACAAAAAGCACTTGATGAGGATAATGAATTGAGCAGAAAATCTAGGATTGAATTTGCCCGTTCGCATACATGGGAAAATAGTGTAGCAGAAATATATAAAGCAATTAACTTCGTATCTAAATAATATCCGTTCATTTAAATTTTCAACCCATGTCTATAGCTACATTTATAAAAGGAAATCCCAAGATAAAAAAAATTGTTCATTGGATGCTTATACCTAAAGGACAAGCCAGACCAAGGGCTTGGGTAAAATTACTAAATCCATTTATACATACTTTTGGCAAAGGTGCTAGGGTTGAGAAGTGGGTTAGATTTGATATATTACCTTTTAATAAATTTGTTTTAGGAGCAAATTCAACCATCGAAGATTTTTGCACCATAAACAATGGTGTAGGTGATGTAATTATTGGAAGTGGTTCTCGTATTGGAATGTCTAATGTGATTATAGGTCCTGTTACGGTTGGAAACAATGTCATATTTGCACAAAATATTGTTTCGAGTGGTTTAAATCATGGTTATGAAATAATTGATATTCCAATATCAAAGCAAAAAGTTACCATGGCTAAAATTACGGTAGAAGACGATTGTTGGATTGGAGCTAATGCCGTTTTAACTGCTGGAGTTACTATTGGTAAACATTCTGTTGTTGCGGGTGGTGCTGTTGTAACAAAAAGCATCCCACCTTATTCAATTGCTGTGGGTAATCCTGCAAAAGTTATAAAAACGTATGATGCAGATAAAAAAGAATGGGTTAGGGTTGTATAGACGGTAAACATATCTTTTGTAAACCATGCTTTACATCATCATGCAAGGCATAAAATAAAATTTAGCTAGAGACTATAAAGAATAAACTACAAAAGGCTGTGTCAATTTTAATACTGACACAGCCTTTTGTTTATTATTTTGAATTCTATTTGATGAATTTTACGGTTTTATCAAATCCGTTACTGTTTCTAATTTTTACAAAATAAACGCCACTGCTTAAACTTTCAATATTAAACTGAGAGCTAGTTCCCACCATGTTTGAACTTAATAATTCTGTCCCTGAAATATTGAAAATACTTACACTAGAATTTTTAAAACTCGCATTGTTTATATTCACATTTAACACATCGGTAGCTGGATTTGGATAAACAGATACTTTTGTGTTTAAAATGCTGTTAGCATTCATATCTACCATTCCACTAGTTGATATGGCCTTAAAAATCAAAACAAATCTATCGTTACCCCACTGATGAGGTGCAGCATCCATCTCGAAAGTATAAACAGGGTTTTTTCTGATATCAATCGTTTCACCCGTAAACTTATCTAATAAATTAACTGATTTGTTTTTGTCAAAAGTTTCAATGGTATTAAAATCAAATTTATAGGTTCCTATTTGAGTGGCT
>CAIVPY010000080.1 GCA_903907885.1 uncultured Bacteroidota bacterium | reverse complement strand
CGTTCGTTGTCCCACTACCCATTGGTTTTTGTTATCGTATTGATAGTAGTCATCATTGATATTAGTTAGGCGTAGCATTCCCTCGCACTTAAATTTGGTTATCTCAACATATATACCCCACTCCGACATACCTGAAATAATGCCTTGAAAAGTGGTGCCCACAAAGTCTTTAATATACTCCACTTGTTTGTATCTTATAGAAGCCCTTTCAGCATCAGAGGCTTTCACTTCCATAGCAGATGAATGCTTGCATGCTTCTTCATATTTGTCTTGTGGTGCCGACTTTTCGCCATGCAAATATTCAAACAATAAACGATGTGTCATCAAATCAGGATAACGCCTGATGGGTGATGTAAAATGAGTATAATGCTCAAATGCCAATCCATAATGGCTCGTCTTTTTAGTGGTGTACATGGCCTTTTGCATGGTACGTACCGCCTGGCTTTGCAACACATTTTGCTCAGGCTTACCTTCCACTTCTTCAAGCAAATGGTTCAAGGCCCTTGCCACATTCTTTGGCGATTCAACATTTACCTTATAACCAAAGCGAGCTGCAAAGGTGCTAAACACTTTTAGTTTATCTTCATTGGGTAAATCATGTGTTCGATACACAAAAGTTTTTGGCTTCTTACTTTCAAATTGACTGTAGCCATATTCAGCCACTTTTCTATTGGCAAGTAACATAAACTCTTCAATCAATTTATGAGCATCTTTTCGCTCTTTCACATATACATCAGTAGGTTTAAAATTTTCATCTAACCTGAACTTCACTTCTTGAGTTTCGAAACTGATAGCACCTTTTTTAAACCTTTGTTCACGAAGAATTAAAGCTAATTTATTCAAAATATTTATTTCTACTGCCAAATCTCCATCTTTGCTTTCTATTCGTTCTTGCGCTTCTTCATAGCTAAATCTTCTATCAGAAAAAATAACCGTTTTGCCTATCCAAGTATCCAACACTTCGGCTTTCTCATTCATTTTAACCACTACCGAAAAAGTCAGTTTTTCTTCATGTGGTCGAAGAGAACAAACACCATTACTTAGTTTTTCAGGCAACATGGGAATGGTTCTATCTACTAGATAAACGGATGTTGCTCTGTCGTAAGCTTCTTTTTCAAGTTGTGTGCCGGGTCTCACAAAATGAGATACATCAGCTATGTGAATACCAATTTCAAACGTGCCATCATTTAGAACTTCATACGAAATGGCGTCATCAAAATCTTTAGCATCTTCAGGGTCTATGGTGAATGTTAATACCTTTCTAAAATCTCTGCGTTTGGCTATTTCATCTTTGCCAATTTTATCTGAAATCTTTTCTGCCTCTTTCTCTGTTTCAGGGTTAAATTTTAGAGGAAATCCAAACTCAGCAACGATGGCATTCATCTCGGTCTCGTGGTTACCAGGCTTGCCTAATACCTCCACAATTTCACCTACAGGATTATTGTCATCAGGCGTCCATTTAACTATGCGTGCAATGGCTTTGTCTCCGTTTTTAGCTTTGCCATATTTGTCTTGTGGGATAAAAATATCGACATACATCTTTTTATCGTCACACACCAAGAAACCATAACTGGCATTAACTTGTAGGGTTCCAACAAAATCGGTTCGGTTACGTTCTAATACCTCCACCACTTCAGCGGCTTGTTTGTCACTGATTTTATGTCCCATCATTTGCACCTTTACCTTATCACCATCAAGAGCAGTGTTTAGGTAATCAGGACTGATGTATAAATCCTCTGTAATGTCTTGCCCTTCATCAGGCACAAGATAACCTTGTCCACGTTGGGTCATATCCACACGGCCGGTGATGAATTGGTGCTTCAATCGGGCAACATATTTTCCTGGTTGAATTTCTTCAATCACCCCTTCCCTGTCTAATATTTTCATAGCAATAAGAAGTGCTTCTCTGCCTTTGTTATCCTCTATACCAAGCTTGGATGCTACTTGTTTGTAGTTTAACAATTTGCGTGCGTTTTCAGCAAAGACTCTTTGTATATCGCGTTGTAATTTTTGATTATTCTTTTTCAAATTCTTTTGTTTTTTTGTTTGGTTAACGTTTCACGGATGACAGTAATTCAGTTCACAGTTGTTCGGTACATTCCTTTTGTCATTTCGAGCGGGCTTTGTCATTTCGAGCGGAGTAGAGAAATAGACAAACTCAAAGCCTAGGTTCGTTCTCGACTCCGCTCGAAATGACATATTATTCTATTTCTTTAACTGACTCTTTAATCAAAAAGTCATTCTCTTCACCCAAACCTATTCCTGAATGCTTCTGGTACATTAACTGTTTTCTTTTCTTTATAATCATAACAAATGATGCCTGTTTTGGCTTCGCATGCTATTTCATTACTCTTGGTTTTGATAAAACGGTAGAACAAATCAAAACTTCGATTTCCAAATTCTGCTGCTGTTACTTCTATCTTTAACACATCTCCATAATGACATTCTTTTTTATATACTATCGCCACATCTCCCATAATTACTGATGCTCCAGCAAGATCAAACTCGCTATAGCCAAATCTTGCAAAGAATCTTAACCTTGCTTCGTGCATCAAACTCAAATAGGCATCATTGCTAAGATGATTGCCATAATTGATTTCTGAAATACGAATTTCTAACTCAGTTGAAAATTCAAAATGTGCCGGAAGTTCTAATTTTATTCGTGCCATTAGGATTGCAATTTAACTTATGACACTAGAATAATTACACAAGTTATACCAATTTCATCATTTAAATAGTTTAAAGAAAACTCAAACCAAATAGGAACATAGACTGATATGTTGCGGGCTTCTTTTAGAGTGCTAAACGAATTTTAAAAAAGAAGAATCAAGTAGTTAATAAACACTTGATGGTATGTCAAATTCATTGTCAATATCGCTTAAAACAAAAGGTATTGTTTTGGTAACACACAATGTATGCTCAAACTGAGCAGATAATTTCCCATCAATGGTTCGTGCTGTCCAATTGTCTTTTTTGTCAACCTTACTTCTTGCCTTTCCTGCATTTATCATTGGCTCAATGGTAAAAATCATCCCAGCTTTCATAACTGGACCCAAATCTTCAGGTGTACTGTGGTTTATTTCTGGTTCTTCGTGAAATTTTAATCCTACACCATGACCACAAAATTCGTAAACAACAGAATATCCTTGAGACCTGGCATATTTTTCAATCTCAACCCCAATCAGCCCTACTCTATTACCTTCAAAACACTGTCTAATGCCAATATTTAGACACTCCTTAGTGGCTTCTATTAATTTCCTTGCATGATCAGTAACCTCACCTACTGTAAACATGGTAGATGTATCACCAAAATAACTATCAAGAATTGTAGTAACATCAATATTTAAAATATCTCCATCTCTAAGTTCATATTTACCCGGAATGCCATGACAAATTACATCGTTTACAGAAATACAGGTTTCTTTAGGATAACCATGATATCCTAATGTTGCTGATTTAGCTTTATTATCATACATAAACTGTTTGCAAACATCATTTAAATATTGTGTGGTAACACCCGCTTTAACAAAAGGTGCAACAGCTTTTAAAGTTTTAGCAGCAAGTATCGAGCTTTGTTTAATACCTTCAATTTGCTCTTCATTCTTAAATATTATTTTGGCTTTATTATCTCTAAACACAATTTTAATATTAGTTTATATATTTAAAAAACAAAGGCAACATTGATATTCAATGCTGCCTTTATAATCTATTTAGTCTATTGAATTATAATGATTTTAACACATCAATAATTTCGTCTTTCAAAATATTAATTTCAGATTTAACTCTTCCTATCATTGAAGGAATTTGATCAAGGTTACTTCTTTCCTTGCCAAAAATTTCAATATTTCTAATGACTTCAAACAATTCATTTGCACCAAGCATTTGAATTGGCGCTTTCATTTTGTGGGCTAATCCACCAATCTTTTCATAATCACTGTTTGCCATTAATGCATCAAACTGATCTACTTCAGTAGCAGTAGTGGTTACAAATAAATCTAGCATTTCACGGATGAAATTTTTGTCTCCGCCTGAAATTTCGTTTAAATAGGTTAAATCTAATTTGCTCATAAATTACTGCAATTGTAATAATATTATTTCAAATAATCAAAAATCTTAACTTTGAAGCAGTTATGTATGGTATTTGCAAATTAAGTTTTGTGCCCGTTAGGGCAGAATCCAGTAGTAAAAGCGAACTGGTTACTCAATTAATATTGGGTGAAATTTACAAAGTTATTTCACAAAAAGATGATTGGTATTTTATAGAAAATCAAAATGATTCATACACGGGATGGATAAATCTTCTTCAGCATTCACCGCTTATAAACATGGGATTACTTACTGAAAAGCCAATTATTTTCAACACATATCCTTTAGAAGTTGCTTTAAATCACACCCTTCAACAAAAACAAATAATTCCATTTGGAGCCAATATTTTCCAGCTAATAAATGGCAATGAATTGACTGAATTTATGATTGATAATTACAATTTTAGTTTTCAAAACTTTTACATTTCTGCAAATTCTAACCTAATTGATTCGGCCAAAAAATTCCTAAATGTACCCTATTTATGGGGAGGGAAATCATCAATGGGTATTGATTGTTCAGGTTTTAGCCAAATTATATTTAAAAGCCATGGAATTCAATTAAAGAGAGATGCTTTTCAACAAGCCCAACAGGGCGAAGTGGTTGATTTCCTAAGTGTATCTAGTCCTGGCGATTTGGCCTTTTTTGATAACAATGAAGGGAAAATAACTCATGTAGGAATCCTATTGAACAATGCTGAAATTATACATGCAAGCGGACAGGTAAAAATTGAGAAAATAGATAACTATGGAATCATCAACAACGAAACAAATCAATACTCACACAAATTGAGAATGATTAGAAGAATTTTGAAATAATTATATATTTAAAACTACTTTTGAAGCCAATTATTTATACTTTAAACAATTAATCATATGACATTAAAAAAAGGCGATAAAGCCCCTTCGTTTTCATTATTAAATACTGAAAAACAAGAAGTAAAACTTGAAGATTTCAAAGGAAAAAATCTAATTATACATTTTTTCCCACTAGCATTTACAGGTGTTTGCACAGCACAATTGTGTTCTGTTAGAGATGCTATTAGTTTATACAAAAACGATAATGCGGATGTAGTTGCTATATCAGTTGATTCACTATTTGTGCTTGGTAAATTCAAAGCCGAACAAAATTTGTCTTTTGACTTGTTATCTGATTTCAATAAAACTACTGCAGCATCTTATGGTGCATTGTATGAAACCTTCCCTGCTTTTGGTATGCAAGGTGTTGCTAAACGCTCTGCTTTTGTAATTGACAAAGAGGGAACCATTCAATATGCAGAAGTGTTGGCAAGCCCTGGTGACCTTCCTAACTTTGAAGCAATTAATGCTACATTAGCTGAATTAAAATAATTTCAATCTTAATGAATTAAAAAAGCCACTCAATGAGTGGCTTTTTTGTTATTGAATTATAAATTCGAATTGCTTACTTAAATTGTCTTTTAAAAGCGTTTTCACTTCTTCCATGTCTACCTGTCGACCAAGCTCTTTTGAAATGCTTGTTACAGCCTTATCGTCAATACCACATGGGACAATGTTTTTGAAATAAGATAAATCAGAATTAACGTTTAATGCAAGTCCATGCATGGTAACCCATCTGCTACATCGAACTCCCATTGCACAAATTTTGCGCGCTTCGGGTTTATCAGCCTCTAACCACACACCAGTATAGCCTTCATATCTTTCGCCTTTTATTCCATAATGAGCAATGGTTTGTATAATAGCTTCTTCGAGGTAACGCAAGTATTTATGAATATCAGTAAAAAATTGCTCCAAATCAAAAATGGGGTAAGCCACCAATTGACCTGGCCCATGATAAGTGATGTCTCCTCCCCTATTAATTTTATAAAATGTGGCTTCAGCCGAATTCAATCCATCTTCATCTAAAAGCAAGTTATCCATGTGACCACTTTTACCCAAAGTATATACATGAGGGTGTTCACAAAAAACAAGGTCGTGAGTAGCCAATAATTGCTCCGATTTCGGTAATTCACGTTGGCTTGTTTTTAAGTCAACCTTTTGTTTTAATAAATCTTCTTGCTTATCCCAAGCTGCTTGATAATCTATCAAGCCCCAATCAGTAAATTGAACTTTTTGCAATGTTTGTATGGTTTATCAATTGCCTATATTTAGCTTATGTTTTTCTTAATCGTAACTTCTTATTTATGGTGAACTACTTTTTTGCGATAACGCATATTCAACATTTCAACCATGATGCTAAAAGCAAGGGCAAAATAGATATAAGATTTCTCAACATGAACGCCAAAAGCTTCAACTGTTAACAAAGCACCAATCATAAATAAGAAAGCAAGAGCCAAAATTTTCATAGTTGGATTATGATTGATAAAGTCTCCTACCTTATGAGAGAATATCATCATAACAACCATAGAAATAATTACTGCTAATATCATAATTGGTAAATCTTCGGCAATAGCCACGGCCGTAATAATTGAATCGAAAGAAAATACTATGTCAATTATTATTACTTGCATCACAACATTCCAATAGCTTTTGGCTGGTTTAGTTCCTGCATCATGTTCGCCTTTTTCAATTTTTTCATACAATTCTAAAACACTTTTATACAATAAAAACACTCCGCCACTGAACAAAATAACATCGTGCCAACTAAAACCACGATCAGCTAAATAGAACACTGGTACAACCATATCATGCACAATATGACTGATAAATGCTAATAAAATCACCCTAATAAATAGAGCTAAAAAAAGTCCAAGCCTTCGTGATGAAAGTTGTTCTTCTTTTTTCAACTTACCTGTAACTATAGATATAAAAATGATATTATCTACACCTAATACAATCTCTAAAATCGTTAACGTAAGCAAACTAATCCATGCTTCTGCAGTAGTAAAAATTTGTAGAATATCTATCATCTTAAAAAGTTGAATTAAGGCGCAAAAGTACTATTCTTTCGTCAAACTTTTGACATGCGCTAAAATTTCTTTGTCATTATCGGGCTCAAACCAAGTGGTTTCTGAGTCTCGCCTAAACCAAGTCAATTGTCGTTTGGCATAATTACGGGTATGTTGCTTGATGAGATCAGTGGCCTTGTTTAAGTCGTGCTTCCCTTCAAAAAAATCAAAAATCTCTGTATATCCAACCGTTTGAAGGGCATAGTGATTGCGATATTCATAAACGGTCTGGCATTCCTTTATCAATCCAGCATTGAGCATCAAATCTACTCTATGATTAATTCTATCATACAATTTTTGCCTATCTGTATTCAAACCTATTTTAATGATTTTGAATGGCCTAAGTTTTTTCTGTTGATTCCTCAACT
>CAIVPY010000079.1 GCA_903907885.1 uncultured Bacteroidota bacterium | reverse complement strand
GTCAGGATCTGCAACTGTACTGTCTTCATAGTCAACTAGAGTCACTAACTTACCTGGAATGCTGTCAACATAGGCGGGTAGAGCAATGAGCATCATTCCTAATTTGCTGTATCCAATAGATATAAGGTAGAGTTTGTTGTTTCTTTTTAACAAGTTTGGGTTACTGAAATCATATTCAACCGAGTCGATTTTGGCTGTAAAATGTCTTTTTAAGTCAAATACCGAATGCTGCTTGTTTATTACCTTACCTATTACACGATTGTTTTCGCAGAGTTTGATAAACAAAGTATCGTTGCCCTGAGCTTTACAGATAAAGACACAAAGCGATACGAAAAGTAATAATATGAACCTCATGTTTTTGGCTAAAAAATTTGCCACCACTTTTTAGTTAACCCAATATACACGCCATCTTCTCTTGTTTCCACTAGGTAATGATCAACGTAATCTCCTTGTCCTGGTTGTCCCTTGCCCGTTTTTGGGTTGTATTTGTAACGGTGTATTGGGCAAACAACCATCCCATTTTCATCACAGTTGCCAAGTCCTAATCGGCCAGCTGCATGCGGGCATTTGTCATCAATGGCATAATAGCCGTCTTTAAGTCTAACAAGACAAATGCGTTTGTCTTCAATTTCGATGGTACGTGGAGTGTTGAGCAGTTGAGGTTCGGCACCATCTCGTTTAAAATCGTATATTTTATAATAGCGTATCAATGTTTATTCGAAAATTATTTTTTTGAAACTTTCACCCAAAATTGATTTTACTTTGATTAAATACAAGCCATTTAATAGGTCTTTTCTGTCTATCATTACTTGGTTTAAATTAGTCGATTGGCTTGAAAGCAATTTGCCATTCAAGTCGTATAACTCAATATCAAAACTAGAGTGATTATTATTTTCGAACAGAACATTTAGACTATTTTTTGCTGGAATAGGATATACTTTCAAACCAATATTATCGATAGTTTGATTGCTAATACTTGTAGTATTGGATTGTACTCTTTTGATGTCTTTGTATAAGAAATCTGCCACAAACTTTATAGTAGTATCCATGTATGCAAATCCTGTGGGTGTTTGAGCCGAAAAGGGCACATGGTCTTGGCCATAAAACACTTTTAATGCACTTGGGTTTCCATTGGCTCTGGCAACAGAGTCAACAATATAACTTCCACTAAGCAAAGCAATGGGAATTCCACCTGCTTTGAAATAATCAGTTTTAAATGGTACCGTGTTGTCTTTAGTTCCATGAACACTCACAATGCCAATGTTTTTATTGTCATTCATCCAATCGGAAGTACCAATAGCACCACATAAGCTAATAACACCTTTCACTTTCCATCTGTAGCCTGCGCTTCCGCTGCTTCCATCAACACCTCCAATGTTTGTCGTATCTATCGCTGGGTTGGCTGATCCGGCCTCTTGTGCTTTATCTAAAAAGGCTACATGTAATCCCAAAACACCCCCTGCCGAAATTCCTCCAACATAGATGTTATTGGTGTCTATTTTATAACTATTGCCAATGCTAGCCTCTTTGTAGAAATAGCGGATAGCCCCTCTTCCATCCAACGTCCCTCTCCACACGGCATTGGCAAATTCGTTGGCAAGTGCCAGTGGATTGTTTGTGCTTACACCCAATCGATATTTGATGGACGCACATACATAACCCCTTTTGGCAAATTCTGTGCAAACTTTCACAATGTCATATGCTTTCCTATTGCCCGAAATAAACGAACCCCCATGAGCCAAAATCAACAATGGACGATTAGAAGTGGTGTCTCCATAGGGCATATAAATATCCATAGCTAAATGGGTACTAACACCTAAGTAATTATTAGCAGAACCATAGGGAATACTGTCTGTTATTACAATACTATCGAATATGGGCATTAGATACCTTTGAGCATTCGCTTGAGCATATCCCAAAACCAGAAAAAGGAAAAGTATTTGTATGTTTTTTCTCATTTATTTATAAGTTGTTACTTAAGCAAATGTTGCCCGTTTTTTGCAAAGCGCCAAATATTCCAAAAATTAATAGTAGAATTGCCGATACATATGTTAACAATGTTTGAATTAATATGAACAAAGCCACACATACCTTTATTTCCGTTTTGTTTCATCCAGCTATTGTAAATCTTTTTAATTTAATAGCATTGTTTTACCTTTTTCCTCAACTTTATTCGGGAATACCAGATAAATTAAAATGGTTTTATTTGTTATTTATTTTTATCTCTACTTCAATAATCCCTATCATATTGGTTTTTGTTTTAAAAATTTCAGGAAGGGTGCAAACTATTATGCTTCACGATAGAGAGGAAAGGCGCATTCCATATTTACTTACTATTTTTATTTACGGTTTCGATTATTATAATTTTGCTAAATTATCAGCAAATCCGATTGTGTTGAATTATTTGTTAGCTTGTATGGCGGTACTTATAATAATTTTTATAGTAAATTATTTTTATAAAATAAGCATTCACACTGCCACATTGGGTTCTTTCCTAGCATTGTTAATGGTAAACTTTGTTCATACAGGAGATGAACTGAGACCACTTGTTGCAATTACTTTTGTAATTATTGGTTTGGTATCAAGTGCTAGGCTATTTGCCCATTCGCACAATACAAATCAAGTGTACTTGGGCCTAATTATAGGTTTTGTTCCTATGTTTATTATTTTGTAAAACATACGTTAAAATAATCTTTATAATTTATATAGATGTGCTTTAGCTTTTTTATATTTTCGCTTCAAAATCAATATCATTCAATATGAACTACGAAACCATATTATTCGAAACTAATAATGGCGTTGCAACCTTAACACTTAATCGCCCGGAAGTATTTAATGCTTTTAATGAGCAACAAAGCTTTGATGTGTTAGATGCATTAAAGAATACATCTAAAGATAAATCGATTAGGGTGCTTGTTATTACAGGTTCTGGCAAAGCGTTTTGTAGTGGTCAAGATTTGAAGTCTATTGCAGGTGCTGAAAATCGTAGCCTTAGAGAATCTATTGACAAAAGGTATAATCCAATGATTAAAGCCATACGCAATTTGCCTATTCCTGTAATTTGTAGATTGAATGGTGTGGCAGCAGGGGCGGGTTGTTCCTTAGCTTTAGCTTGCGATATGATAGTGGCATCTGAAAATGCTTCACTAATCGAAGTTTTTGTAAATGTGGGATTGGTGCTTGATTCGGGTTCATCTTATTTTTTACCACGTTTGGTAGGTTCAGCAAGGGCATTCGAGATGAGTACTATGGGAAATAAAGTTTCCGCCAAACAAGCATTTGACTGGGGTATGGTTAATAGAGTTTGTCCTCTTGAAGAACTGGATATTGAAGTGAAAAAACTGACTGATTATTACGCTACGGCTCCAACAAAAGCCATTTCTTTGATGAAAAAAATGTTGAACAAATCTTTCCAAAGCGATTTGGATACCATGCTTGAGTGTGAAGCACAATACCAAGAAATTGCAGGGCGAAGCGAAGATAATAAAGAAGGTGTGACTGCTTTTATAGAAAAACGCAAACCGGAATTTAAAGGACAATAATATAATTAAACTGAAAATCAACACAATATATATTTTTTCAAATACTCAAAGCAGCAAGTTTTGTCAAATAATTATATTTTGTTATTTTGTACGAAATAAAATTTAAGATTATGGCTTTAACAATTAATAAAATTCTTTTAGCTTTTGAAAGTCCCCAAAAATCTTCCGTTGTGATAAACATTGCTGCGGCAATTGCAAAAGCTCACAATTCGGAGGTAATTGCACTGCAGTGCAGTGAAGGAAATTACAATATTGACAATGAATTTGGTCAGCTTAAACTCAAAAAAATTCAAAGCTCAAGTAAACATCTTAAGGACTTAATACAGGTGGCAGAGACCGAAAATCCAGATTTAATTATTTTCTCGGTTTCAAATAATGCAGATTTAAACGGTGTGTTAAGTTTTGCTGATTCTTGTAAGTTTATTGACCAAGTAGAAAAACTAGTATTAACAATACCTGGCAATTTAGACAATTTTGATTTTAGCAATATCATAGTACCTATCGACACATCATTTGAAACAAGACAAAAAGCACCATTTGCAGTAAGTTTTGCACATACTTTCAATTCGGTGCTTCATATTATCGGTGTAAGTAGTGATTCAAGTAAAGATGCCGAAGTTGTTATTAATAATTACTCACGACAAGTATCAAATAATTTTGCTGAAAAAGGAATAGATTCAACGATTGAAATTCGAATGGGAGGAAATCCATCAAACAGCACAATTGATTACTGTTCAAACAAAAAGGCCGGATTAATTATTATGATGACCGAACAAGAAACATCATTCACTTCCTTTTTTAAAGGCAAGTATTCCGAGCAAATGATAAAGCTCTCTAACATTCCAATTTTATCTATACATCCTAGAGACTTAATTGTTAGCGAAGCTAGACTGTAATTTATTTTATTGATTATTTCTTAATAGTATATAAACACATATTTTTACAACCTATAATATTGGCCATTTTACTGACGTTGCACAATTGGTTATAAAAATTTGTTGATACCTATGAAAATAGAACCTGGACCTTTTCTAAGTCAAATTAATTATCCTAAAGATCTTAAGAATTTTAAGGAAGAAGAACTTGTGAAAATAAGTGCTGAATTACGTCAATATATTATTGACATGGTTTCTGTTTATGGGGGTCATTTTGGAGCAAGTCTTGGTGTGGTTGAACTTTCAGTAGCACTGCATTATGTTTTTAATACCCCTTACGACCAATTGGTGTGGGATGTTGGACATCAGGCATATGGACATAAAATACTTACAGGTAGGAGAGAGCAATTTCATACAAATCGTGTTTATAAAGGAATATCAGGTTTTCCTAAAAGAAGCGAAAGTGAATATGATACATTTGGAGTAGGTCATTCATCTACTTCTATTTCTGCTGCATTAGGCATGGCCGTAGCATCAAGAATAAAAGGAGAATTGGATAGGCAACACGTTGCTATTATTGGCGATGGGGCAATGACAGCTGGTTTGGCTTTTGAAGGACTAAATCATGCGGGTGTTGAAGATAGTAATATCATTGTTGTTTTAAACGACAATTGCATGAGCATTGACCCCAATGTTGGAGCTTTAAAAGAATATTTAACAGATATTACCACCTCACCTACTTACAACAAATTTAAAGATGATGTTTGGAAAGCATTAGATAGACTTCATAAAGTAGGACAAGTTTCACAAGATATTATTTCTAAACTACAATCTACCATGAAAAGCGGCTTGCTTAAACATAGCAATATGTTTGAGAGTTTACGCTTCCGTTATTTCGGTCCAGTTGATGGGCATGATGTAAACCACATGGTAAAAATTTTTAATGATTTAAAGAAAATTCCAGGACCCAAATTATTACATATTGTAACAGTAAAAGGCAAGGGCTATGCCCCTGCTGAAAAAGACCAAACCAAATGGCATGCCCCTGGTTTGTTTGATAAAGTTACAGGAGAAATTTATAAATCAATTCCATCAAAACCACTGCCTCCTAAATATCAAGATGTTTTTGGACACACCTTGGTTGAATTGGCTGAGAAAAACGAAAAAATTGTAGGTATTACTCCTGCTATGCCTTCTGGAAGCAGTATGAATATTATGATGAAAGCTATGCCAAAGCGTTCATTTGATGTAGGTATTGCCGAACAACATGCAGTTACTTTTTCGGCAGGTTTGGCAACTCAAGGCTTGGTTCCATTTTGTAATATTTATTCAAGTTTTATGCAGCGT
>CAIVPY010000078.1 GCA_903907885.1 uncultured Bacteroidota bacterium | reverse complement strand
GGACTAGGTGCAAATCGTACCCTAACTCTTCTGTCTTGTGTCATAATTTTAGTGGCACAAACCTAACTAAATCTACATTAACAAAAAAGCAGGAATAATACTGCTATAAAACAATAACTTGAACTGTTTTTAAGTTAGAATAAACCTCCGACTCTGCATATTTTTATTTATTCTTGCCTTATGAATTTAGAAAGTATTTGTTCACAAACATGCGCTATTGCTAAAGAAGCGGGACTATTTATCAAAAAAGAAAGAGAGAGTTTTAATGCAGATGTAGTTGAAGTAAAGAGCTTCAATCAATTGGTAAGTTATGTTGACAAAAATGCTGAAGAGATGTTGGTGACAGGACTTAAAAATATTTTTCCAGAAGCTGGATTTATTACCGAAGAACAAACCATTGTCACCGAGCCAAAAGAGTGGATGTGGGTAATAGACCCTTTAGATGGAACAACTAATTTTATTCATGCACTTCCTGTTTTTAGTGTCAGCGTTGGTTTGATTAGAAATGGTAAACCTCTTATGGGTGTGGTGTATGAAGTAAATAGAGATGAAATGTTTTATGCATGGCAAAACGGAGGCGCTTGGTTGAACGGAAAAAGAATACATGTAAAGCAAAATACCGAACTAGAAAAATCACTGCTTGCCACAGGCTTTCCTTATTATGATTTTAAAGTGATGGATGAATATATTAAGGCTTTGAAATACTTGATGACACACACCCAAGGCATGCGCAGAATGGGCAGTGCTGCTGTTGACTTGGCCTACACAGCATGCGGTAGGTTTGATGGTTTTTTTGAATATGGTCTTAGCCCATGGGATATTGCAGGTGGAATTTGTTTGATAGAAGAAGCAGGTGGCATCGTTACCACTTTTGATGGCAGCGATGATACCATTTTTAGCAAGAGTATTATAGGTTCTTCAAAGGCTTTGTATCCGCAGTTTATGGCTGTGATAAAAGACAGCTTTACTACACCACTGGTTTAAATTGCTCAAAGGCTTGCAAGCAATCGTGGCAGTAGTGCATACTGCGGCAAAGTGTTGGGCCAAAGGGTGTTTTCATTTCTGTATTTATGCTTCCGCAATGCGGACAAATACAATGTTCTAAAAGCTCCATTGTAATTTCTCCTTGGTGTTTTGGAGGAGGAGCTAATCCATGTTTTTTCAAACATAATAATCCACGTTCAGTTAGTTTATTGCTATTCCAAGGAGTATCAAAGGTGGTTTTTACTTCTATGATTTCAATGCCAATTTCTTTCAATCTATCGGCCACCATATTTTCCATCATTTTGATGGCTGGACAGCCGGTAAATGTAGGCGTCATTTCTACATATACATTGCTTTCTCCACGAATTTCTACTTTAGTAATTATGCCCATATCCACCATACTTAAAGTAGGTATTTCAGGGTCTTTAACTACTTCAAGCGCAGTCCATATTTCTTTTTCGGTTATCATTTTTATTGAATGATTTTAAAATTAGAAGTTTGAAAAACTGATTAAAATATTTTACAGAGTTTATATTAAAAAAATGCTTTTTAGATATAAACCCTGTAAACTTTCTATATTTCAATCATTGTAATTCACTACCATTGGGCAGTAGGATCTAGGCGAAATACTTCACCCATTTCTTCTACTAATTGTTGTAAATATTCAGTATGATAACCCTTGCGTCCACCTAATATTGGCGCCCAAGTTGATTGGTCGGGAACTTTTAAATTTGCTTTTTCTATAAAAGGAGTAATGTTTGCCATCCAACGAGTTTTCAAAGCTTCTTCGCCTTCAAAAATATTTTCGCTTTGCAATTCTTTTTCAAAATCGCCTGTTTCAAACATTCCTAAAGCGTAATTCCAACTTTCGTTCAATGCAGTTTGCATTCTGGCTTTACTTTCTTCTGTTCCATTCCCTAATTTTACCACCCAAGTATTGGCATGAAAAACGTGGTATTTCAATTCGCCTTTAATTTTTTTTGCTACTTGAGCCAATGGCTCAAAGCTAGAATTAACAAGCATTTCGAAACGTAATTGGTCGGCATGATCATAAAGAAAATGACGTATCATTGAAAAGTCGTATTCGCCATTTGGCAATTCTACAAACTGAGAACAATGCATTTTGTTGGCATCGCGCATGAATGCAACGGTGTCGGGTTCATTTTCACCTAATTGGTGCAATATTTCAAACAATGCACCAGCTTGTCCTATCTTGTCTTGCGCCATGGATGAAAAAGCAATATCTTCTTCAATAACCGGACCCAAACCTGTCCATTCACTGTTTCTATGACCCATGATTAATAAATCATCAGCCATTTTATATAATAATTCTTTGATTGCAATTGTGTTCATGTGATATGTTTTTATTGCCACATATTACACAGATAAAACGAAAATTTAATTTGTGAAATCTGTGGCTAATTTTTTAAATGATTTTCTTGTTTTCTTTTTTATATTTATTAATCATTTCCATCACTTTATAGCCACCTGCTTCGCGGTATTGTTTGTCTGGAACGGTTTCAAAAATATCAGCATCATCGTAGTCAGATGCAAAAACATTGCTTGTTTTTACCACCCAAATATTTACACTAATTCCTCTTCTTCCAAATTGTTCTTTGCTAAAAAGCAAAGCCATTTCCAGATTTGGAGCATGCACTATTCCAACGTGTTCATGTTGATCGCCACGTTTTTTTTGATGAAAAACTTCGTAAGTTTCCCATTGATCCATATCAGCCAAAGGATTGATTGGATTATTTAATTCTATTTGTTCACGAGTAATTCGTGGATCTAGTGATTTTATCATTTGTATTAAGCTAAAGGTGTAACATAACTTGAATCTTTTTGAAGCAAGGCTTTACGAACCCATCTTCCTTTTTCTTCAGCATTTCTTCTTACTGCCAAACGCTCGGCATTACAAGGTCCTCCGCCATTGATTACACGTTTAAATTCGTCCCAATCAGGCTCGGTGTAATCCCATAAACCTGTTGCTTCGTTTAATTTTAAATTTACATCAGGAACTACCAATCCTAAATCCCAAATTTTAGGAACATACATATTTAAAAACTGTTGGCGCATGTCATCGTTACTAGCCATTTTCACTTTCCAGCGCATTAGAATAGTTGTGTGATTTGAAATTTTATCACTAGGACCAAAAAAATGCATGATTGGTGGCCACCAACGGGTTAAAGCTTCTTGAACCATTTGACGTTGAAAAGGAGTTCCAGTTGCTAATGTTACCACATTGTGATGACCATATTTTAAATGAAAACTTTCTTCTACACAAATTCTTTCCAAAGCACGCCCGTAAGGACCATAACTTCCTTTTGAATTAGCTACTTGATTAATAATTGCACCCGCATCAATTAACCATGCTATTATACATGAATCGGCCCAAGTTAAAGCTGGGTAATTAAACACATTAGAGTATTTTGATTTGCCAGTAATTAAATCGTTAATCATGGCCTCACGACTTTTTCCCAAAGTTTCGGCAGCACTATAAAGTAATTGCGCATGACCAACTTCGTCTTGCACTTTAGCCATTAATGCTAACTTACGTTTAAAACCTGGCGCACGAGTAATCCATGTGCCTTCTGGCAATGCACCAATAATTTCTGAATGTGCATGTTGCTCAATCATTCTAATTAATTGTTTCCTATATTCCTTAGGCATCCAATCTTTAGGTTCAATTTTTTCGCCACGGTCTATTCGTGCTTCAAATTCAGCTAATTTAATGGGATCTTCGCCATCAAGAATTGACAATGGCTTTTCATTTGGATCAATGTAAGCGTTTCCGTACATATTATAATTTTTAGTTTTTAGTTATCAGATTATAGTTTTTTGCTAGAAGCTAAAGGACAGTAGCTAGAAGCTTTTTACCTATTCAAAGTAGCTTTTTTTCTCAGCCCACCTAAAATAAAATTGCTCAATTTTTCAGCTATTTCAGCTGGATTCATTTTTCCATCTACTTTGTACCATTCGTTCACAAAATTGATAGTAGATAAGATGCTAAGAACTGCAAATTTTATGTCTGTATGATCAAAAATATCTTCTTTCTCGCCATCTTTTAAAATAATCATAAATTGATTTTCGTACTGCTGTCGTAGTTGTTTAAAAAGAGAGAGTTTCGGTTCACTCAAACTTCTCCATTCGCTTAAAAAAACTGCAGATTGATTTTGATTTTCAGTTATTAATTCAACATGAAGTTTTATAGATAACCTTAATTTTTCTTCAGCATTAAAGTAAATATCATTTACTTCTTTGGCATTAGTAATAAATTTATCAGCCATATCGAAGCAAATCTTTTCGAGCAATTCTTCTTTTGACTTATAATGGTGGTAAATGCTAGCAGCTTCAATACCAAGCTCTGCAGCCAAATCACGCATGGTAGCCGAAGCATAGCCTTTTAGTCTAAATAAATTTGCAGCCTCTTCAACAATTTGTTCTTTTCTGCTAATACTTGATAATTCACTCATTTTACTAACGTTTGTTAGACAAAAATATAAAAGTAAATCACTAATGCAAATTTTTGATAAAAATTAGATTTTTAAATACGCCAAACTACGATTAAGAAAATGTGTATTATTTCAAAGATTGTTTTAATGAATAGTTGATACATTTGCCAATGTGAATTATCCATCAACGTTAATAGAAGAGACGGTAAATGAGTTGTCTAAATTTCCTGGAGTGGGCAAAAAATCGGCCCTTCGTATGGTTTTGTTTTTATTAAAACAAAGTCCTTCAGATGCTAGAAAATTAGGTGAAGCAGTGATTAATATGCGAGAAAAAATTAATTATTGTAAAAGATGTTACAATGTAAGTGATTACGACTTATGTAATATTTGTGCAAATCATAAACGAAATGCACACACCATTTGTGTGGTTGAAGACCTACGTGATGTTATTGCAATAGAAAATACCAATCAACACCATGGCATGTATCATGTGCTTGGGGGTGTAATTTCGCCCATGAATGGAATAGGTCCTGATGATTTGAAAATTAACGAATTGATTTTAAGGGTAAGTGCCGAAGAAATCACAGAAATAATTATGGCATTAAGTCCAACTCCAGAAGGTGATACAACTATTTATTATTTGTCGAAGAAATTGGCAGGATTAAATGCAAAAATAAGTACCATATCAAGAGGTATAGCCATTGGTGGTGAGCTTGAATATGCAGACGAAATAACTTTAGGTCGCTCTATTGTTACCCGCATACCTTATCTGGTATAACAAAAGATTTTTTAATGGGATTACATGTTTGAGACTTTGTTTTCTTACACGTATTAAATGTTAATCCGCCTAAAAGTAAGACAGCGAGTACAGTATGTTTTATTGTTTTCATTATTTTTAATAACAATTCAAAAGTGGGTTAAATTTTGTTCACTTGCACTATTTATTAATATTGTAAATAAACCTATAAGGTCAAAATTCCAATCACCATAAACTTATCAAATACTGTTTCTGTATGGGGTGCATCTGACAGCTCCTCTGTAAGGTCTTGTCCTGCCCAATGCTCATAATGCTTTCCGTTTTTCCACAATCTACTGTTTCCTACGTCATAAATCTGTCCTTTATAAGCTACCCAAATTTCATCCCTATCTTGCCCATTTCTAAGAGCCAGTTGTGTTTTGGTATAACTAGGTAAATTTTCAATACTCATTTTAAACCAATTTGTTTTTTACCAAGTATTCGGCAATTTGAACGGCATTGGTAGCCGCCCCTTTGCGTAAGTTATCTGCTACCACCCAAAGGTTTAGAGAATTTACTTTAGACTCATCTCTGCGAATTCTACCCACAAATACATCATCTTTTCCATCTGCATCCAATGGCATTGGGTAAATAAATTGCGAAACATCATCTCTTACAACTACTCCATTCGTTGATGCTATAATTGAACGGAGCTCTTGCAAATCGAAATCGTTTTCAAATTCAATATTAATACTTTCGCTATGCCCACCTGTTGTTGGAATGCGAACACAAGTAGCTGTTAGAGCTATGTTATCATCACGCATAATTTTCTTTGTTTCATTTACCATTTTCATTTCTTCTTTGGTATAACCATTGTCAACAAATACATCAATTTGAGGAATCACATTTTTATCAATACGGTATTTATATGCCATTTCGCCTATGATACCTGCCCTTTCATTTTCCATTTGTTGCACAGCCTTCACACCCGTACCAGTAACACTTTGGTAAGTTGAAACTATTACTCTTTTGATTTTATATTTTAAATGAAGTGGATTAAGAACTAAGACCATTTGAATGGTTGAGCAATTGGGGTTGGCAATAATCAAATCGTTTTGGGTAATGGCATCTGCATTAATTTCAGGCACAACTAACTTTTTATCCGCCATCATTCGCCAAGCTGATGAGTTGTCTATTACAAAAGTGCCTACTTCAGCAAATTTGGGAGCCCACTCTAGAGAGGTATCTCCTCCTGCCGAGAACAAAGCTATTGCCGGCCTTGCAGCTATGGCATCTGACATACTTTGAATTTTATATGATTTGCCTTTAAAAGAAATTTCTTTACCTATAGATTTTTCAGAAGCTACTGGAATGAGTTCAGAAACAGGAAAATTTCTCTCCTCTAAAACTTTTAGCATAATACTGCCTACTAAACCCGTGGCACCCACTACTGCAATTTTCATAATATTTTTTTATTTTCCGCAAATAAAACCAATGCAATGCGTTTAGTAAAATTCTTTTCTGTTTTACTAATAATATTAATTAGTAATAAATGCTTTTCACAAGTTGTTGATGACTTTAGTGATGGTGATTTTACCATTAATCCTTCTTGGATAGGTGATGATAGTTTGTTTCAAATAAACAACCTTGGACAGCTTCAAAGCAAGGGCTCAGTGAGCACAAGTAAAGATATCTATCTATCTACTCCATCAAATTGTTTGAAAGCAACAGAATGGAGTTTTTTGATTCGGTTTAACCTAAATCCTAGTACGCAAAACTTTTGTAGATTTTATATATCAAGTGATTCATGCAACCTCAAAGCTTCAAACAATAACGCTTATTATATTCAATTTGGCGGTATCACTGGAAACAATGATAGCATTCAGTTTATTAAGCAAGTCGGTACAAATCGAACGGTATTAATTGGAGGTAGAAGAGCAACTGTATCAAAATCAAATAATGTAGTAAGAATGAAAATTCTTAGAGATAGTATTGGGAACTGGCAAATGTTTTCTGACACATTAGTTTTTGATGATTATACTCTTGAAGGAACAGTTTTTGATTCAACGCTTCAATCCGCAAAGTATCTTGGTTTTTGGGTTAAATACACTAGCACAAATGCTTCAAATTATTATTTAGATGATGTATATTCAGGTTCTATTAGAACAGACCTTGACCCACCCATTTTGCTAAGCACTAAAATTATTTCTGATACCCAAATCTACCTTACATTTAATGAAAGACTCGAGAGCCAATCAGCCCTAGACACATTTAACTATATATTAAACAATAATATTGGCAAACCATCGACAATTACCTTTGACCTTGATGATGTAAATAGTCTAATTTTGACTTTTATTAAGCCATTTACAAACGGTGAAAGGTATGTTCTTTCTGTGACGAACATTAAAGATAGATATAACAACAGAATGCCTTCAACCAATATCGATATTTTGTATTATTTCCCCATAGAGCACGATATATTGATAAGTGAACTATTTCCCGACCCATCCCCTATTGTTGGATTACCAGATGCAGAATTTATTGAGATATATAATCACTCCCAATTTCCTATATGTTTAAATAATTGGAGCGTTTCAGACCCTAGCACAACAACTTATTTACCTGACATTACAATCAAATCGGATTCGTTTATTATTCTTTGTTCTTCAAGCAATGAAGTCAAATATAACAAGTTTGGAACCACGCTTGGACTGAATCCGTTTACCTCGCTTAATAACGATGGTGATACTTTAATATTAAGAGATGATAAGGGCAATGTAATTCACGAGTTAAAATATAATATTTCATGGTATAAAAATCAAAGTAAAAAAGATGGTGGTTGGACCTTGGAAATAATTAACCCTAACTCTTTGTGCTTAGAAGGCGATAATTGGCAAGCATCCCTTGATGCAATTGGCGGTACTCCTGGTACTATAAATTCAAATTTTATAAATATTCACGATGATACTAAACCAATAATTAAAAGCATTGAGGCTTTAGATTCCATTCATGTTTTGTTGATTTTTTCTAATAAAATGGATAAACCCTCATTGCAGTTATCTCAAGTAAAATTGAATGGTGTTTCGGTGACATCTAAGCAAATATTTGGTGCAAAAAATGATAGTATGGTTGTGGGTATTTCAACTCCCATGTTTAGAGACAATGAGTATGTTTTGGATATAGATACACTTGAAAATTGCTTGGGCAATTTAGCTTTTCAAAAAAGTATATCATTGGTTTACATCCCAATAATTTCAGAAGTGAAACAAAATGATATAGTGATTTCTGAAGTGTTTGCAAACCCTAAAGCGTTGGGGCAGCTCCCAGATGCTGAATGGATAGAATTGTACAATAGAAGTAAGAATATAATTAGACTCAAAAATTGGAAACTTAAAAAAGGACAATCAATATATAGTTTTCCAAATTTTGTTGTATACCCTGATAGTTTTGTTGTGGTATGTGATGATAAGAATACACAAAATTTGGCTGCCATTACCAATGTAGTTTCACTGCCAACTTTTCCATCTTTAAGTTCGGATGACGAACTAACAATATTGAGCGAAAACAATTTTATTATTCATCAAGTAGCTTATAAAAACGAGTGGATGAATGATAAAATAAAACAAGCTGGAGGATGGAGTTTAGAGCTAATAGATGTTAATAATCCTTGCACAGGAAATGGCAACTGGGCAGCAAGTATAAATGCAAAAGGTGCTACACCCGGTAGTAAAAATAGTGTTGCAAAGTACAACCCAGATAAAACAGCAGCAAAGTTATTAAGAGCCTACCCAATCGATAACAAAACATTGGCGTTGATATTTAATGAAGCGCTCGACAGCGTTTCAACAAGAAGCTATTATCATTACAAATTTAATAACCAAAATCTTGAAATTTTAAACCATAATTTTATTGATAACTCACAATCAAGATTGGCAATAAAAATGGTTGATTCATTTCAAACAAATATGACTTATAGAATTGTTATAGATAATGTTTATGATTGTGCGATGAATGTTTCCAATGAAAGAAATTATGCGGATTTTGCATTACCTAAGAAGGCAGAATTAAACGACATACACATCAATGAAGTTTTGTTTAACCCAATATCAAATGGAAGTGATTTTGTTGAGTTATATAACAGCAGCGATAAATTTATTGACTTAAAAGATTACCTTTTGTGCAATACTGATGATAGAGATTCGATAAACGATTTTGTTGCCTTTGGTAATGATTATTGGCAAATACATCCTAATCAATATCTGATAATATCTGATAACGCATCTAATATTATTTCAAACTATCGTGTGAATTTTTCTAATCAGATAATTGACGTAAAAACAATGCCTGCTTTCAGTGATAATTCTGGTACTGTTTTATTAACCGATTTGAACGGAAATAGAATTGAAAAATTTGCCTATGACGATAAAATGCACTTTCCTTTGCTTGATAATAAAGAAGGCGTGAGCTTAGAAAGGATTTCTACTTTCAAACCTGTGAATGATAGGAGTAATTGGACTTCGGCTTCAGCAACTGTTGGATACGCTACGCCTACCTATCGCAACTCGCAATATTTAGGAAGCAGCCAAAGCAATGAAACCATAAACATTCAGCCCGAAGTTTTTAGTCCTGATGGCGATGGGTACAACGATATGATCAGTTTCAATTATCAATTTAGTGAGCCTGGTAATATAGCCACACTTCAAATTTTTAATAGCAATGGCGTGTTAACCAAAACACTTTTAAAAAATGAATTATTAGGCGGTTCGGGAACTTATAATTGGAATGGCATTGACGACAAAGGTAGTGTTCCTGCTTATGGTATATATATTGCAATTTTTGAAGTTTATAATCTTCAAGGTGAAACTCAAACCTACCGTAAAACCTTTGTTTTGGGTGGCAAGTTATAACTGTTTTATGTCTTTGGTCCTTTAGGTTGTAGAGGTCTAATTTCTAAATTTACCGTATTGAAATTATCTGGCATTTCTATGGCTTGTATGATAGCCAAAGCCACATCAGTAGGCATCAACATATAATCATGCGGTTTGATACCAGGGCTGTTTCTAAAAAAATCAGTTTTGGTTGAACCGGGATAAATACAAGTAACTTTTATTTTATAATCTCTTACCTCCCTAAACAACGATTCGCTTAAACCTTTTACAGCCCACTTGGTAGCACAATAAGCCGACACTTGTGGCAGGCCTTCGAGTGCTGCCGTTGATGCTATATTAATGATATGTCCATATTGATTTTTTTTCATAACAGGCAATGCCATTTTGCAACAATGAAAAATACCATTTACATTGGTTTGATACATTTCGTTCCATTGCTCAATGCTAGTGTCTTCAAGCATTCCAAAATAACCAAGTCCAGCATTATTCAAAAGAATATCTATACTATCATGTTTTGATAAAATTTGTTTAAAGGCCAATTCAACACTTACAAACTCCCTAACATCACAAGGTATAAAAGTAAAATTAGGATGAGTGATATTGTTGTTTCTGCCAAGTCCAAAAACGATAGCACCTTTTTCGAGTAACTGTAGGCAAGTTTCGTAACCTATGCCTTTACTCACACCTGTTACCACAGCTATTTTATGTTTTATTTCCACAGTGGCTAAGATAAAAATAAATAAATAAAAATACTATCTTATACATTCTTACTCAACTAAATTCTTCTCGATAATTTTTCTTTGTAAAAACTCACCTTCTCCACCTAGCTCCTTTGACTTCAACCAACTCTCCATTGCACCTTGTTTGTCATTGAGTTTATATTTAACATCTCCTAAATGTTCAATTACTTCGGCATTATTAGGAGACATTTGCAGGGCTTTTTCAATATATTCTTTTGCTTTTTTATACTCCTTTTTTTGGTACAAAATCCACCCATATGTGTCTTGATAGCTTGGATTTCCAGGCTCTAGTTCGATACTTCTTAGACTCATACTATCTGCCTTGTCCAATCTCTCCTTTCGCAAACTCAAGAAGTAGGCATAATTGTTTAATGCATAAGCGTTGTCTATATTCAATGCTAAAGCAGCATCATAGGCAGAATCACAAACCTTATATTTCTTGGCATAATGACCCGCATCACCCATTTGTGATAGCAATTGCAATAACAATTCTGGTTCATCCTCTGCATATTCACTACCAGTCCTTGCTGCATTTATCGCTTTATCATAATCTTTTTGTCTAAAACTGGCAAATGCCAAATAAGCAAAAAAGCGTGCTTGAGTAGGGAAAATCGCTACCGCTTTTTCGCAATCGCTTTGCATATATTGGTTATTTTTCAATTCGTCATCACAATACATAATTTGCTCCCAAGCTGCATAAGCATTAGGGTTGGCAATAATAGCCTTCAAAAAATGTAACCGAGCTTGCTCATAATTCTTTTCTTTAATAAACAAATCACCCTTCATCATATAGGCAATGGCTTCACTTGGATTTGAACTAATCAGAATGTCACTTAGTTCAAAAGATTTCTTACTGCCATCAGGAATCTTGCTATCAGTAACAAAATCCGCCATCTCTTGAATCTTAGATTTAATATCAACATTACTTGCCATGGCTCGTTTCAAATAGTTGAAATAAGGCTCATATTCACTTTTTGATTTAGAATAATCAGCCATAGCAAACAAGGCAAAACCATTGCTTGGGTCTTGTACCAAAATTTTATTGTAAATATCAATGGCTTCTTTTGTCCTGCCATTCGCCATAAGTAAATCAGCTAACATCCCCTTATACCTTATCTCTTGGGGATATGCATTCACCAATCGTTCTACTTCTTTTATGGCTTTCTTAAGCTTGTTATTCAAAAGGTAAATCTGCTCTTTTTGCTTTACTATTTCCTCATTAAGTCCGCTTTGTTTCTCAATTTTATTTAATGTTTTTATTGCTTCAGAATATTTTTTACCAAGTGTGAAAAGCAATACAGCATCATATAAATTCTGAGGGTTCTTTTCACCTGTTTCATATATCACAATATTCAACTTGGCTGCTTCTGTAAAACGCTTTTGATTTTTATAAACCTCAGCTAATTGTGTTTTATACCAGAAGTTTTTATTATCTAATTCAACCGCTTTTTGAGCAGCATTTTCAGCCTCTTTTATTTTCTTTATTGCCAAATACAATTGACTTAATTGAAACTGAGTGTTTGCATCATTAGGATTGATTTCTGCAGCTTTTTTAAAGTCTTCAATTGCCTCTGGATAATCACCCAACATTTTTTCTTTTGCGGCTTTGAAAAACTCCTTTTCAAACTCAAGCCTTATATGCTCGGGAAGCTCTCCCTTTCCAAGTTTTTTTTGACCAAAAGCCAAACTGCCAACAAAGATGGCGCATAGTAATAATAGATAGCGTGAATGGTTATTTATCTTAATCAATATCATCATGGAAAGCAAACATAATTAAAAGCCTAGAGTTTTGGTAAAACTAAATTACCGTTAAACAAAAAACCTGCCAAGTAAAAACGTGGCAGGTTTGAATTAATTATTAGTTGAGTAGGTTTACTCAGCCATTTTATGTTACAAAATAGTGGTGTAATCACCAATGCTCAAATCTTTCGATTCACCAGTATAGGCAGCATAATTGCCAATCATGGCATTGTCAATCACTGCATTTTTTATTTGTGTATTGGTTTGAATAATGCAATTACCAACTACTGAATTTTCAACCGTACATCCATCTCCAATGCTTGCATAAGGACCAACCACACTGCGCACTAACTTCACATTTTTACCAATATATGATGGCTGGATGATCATTGAATCTTGGTTATTGACTGTTTCATCAACCAATTTTTCTTTGTTATCATGCATAAACTGCAAAATTCTACCATTGGTATATACAGTTGAGTTTTTGTTGCCACAATCCAACCATTCCGTAACTTTTCCCGGCTCAAATTTGTACCCTTTAGCTTTCATGTTTTCTAAAGCATTTGTCAACTGATATTCGCCTTTATCGCGGATATCATTGTCTAACAAATACTGCAATTCGCTTCGCAAATACTCTCCATCTTTGAAGTAATAAATACCAATAATAGCAAGGTCGCTCACAAATGTTTCTGGCTTTTCTACAAAATCAGTTATTACATTATTGCTATCCACTTTAACAACCCCAAATGGTTTTGGATCTTCTACTTTTTGTACCCAAATAATACCATCTTTACTTCTATCCAAAACAAAATCAGCTTTGAACAAAGTATCCGCAAACACTACTAAAACATTACCCGACAAACTCTCTTTAGCACACATTATAGCATGAGCAGTTCCAAGGGCTTCTTCTTGGTAGTATATGGTTCCTTTAGCTCCTAATTTCTCAGCCACTGAAACCAATTGTTTCTCTACTGTTTTGCCAAAACTTGGTCCTATGATGTAAGCAATTTCCTCAATGCCTGCTCCACAAACCTTTTCAAGGTCTTCTATTAATTTTTGAACAATGGGCTTACCTGCCACTGGTACTAAAGGTTTTGGAGTAGTAAGGGTGTGCGGTCTCATGCGCTTACCCATACCCGCCATAGGTACTATTATTTTCATGTTTTTATGTTTAGATTTTAATTTTCAGTTCAAATGTATTTATTAATTATTATCAAATATTCACATTCCCACATGGCATCCTTATTTTCCTGTACTGCCATATCCACCAGCACCTCTGTTGGATTCAGTTAATGTTTCAACCAACGCAAATTCAGCCGTTGCATGCTGACTAATAATCATTTGGGCAATTCGTTCACCATTTTTAATTTCAAACACTTCAGTACCCATATTAATCAGTAGCACTTTAATCTCTCCTCTGTAATCAGCATCCACAGTACCAGGACTATTCAATACTGTAATGCCATGCTTCAATGCCAATCCACTTCTTGGGCGAATTTGAGCTTCGTGTCCTACAGGTAATTCAATAAACAAACCTGTTGGAATAAGTTGTCGTTGCATGGGTTGTAGCAAAACGGTTTCAGCAACAAAAGCACACAAATCCATGCCCGCAGCATGCTCACTTTCATAAGCTGGCAGGGCATTGTCACTTTTGTTTATTATTTTTATGTTCATGATATTTGTTTTGGGTGAATATTAATTCGCCTCTACATTTATATATTGTATCTGTTTTTCTTCTCAATCATAAACACAACACCAGCAAATAAAACAAACAAGCATGTTTGTATTAATACCATGGTCCATTGATTGGAAACAATACTAAATAAAAATTTATGTAAAAAGAAAACGCCCAAAGCAAAGCTGAGATAAGTAGCGAATTTTTTGAGATTATATGGTATCGGATATTTCTTTTGTCCAAACCAATAGCTTACGGCTGTGATACTAAAATAGGTTATAAATGTAACCCATGCAGCACCTTGATAGCCAAAAGTCGGTATAAATACCATGTTTAGCGTAATGGTTAACACTGCACCAAATAAAGAAATATAAGCACCATATTTGGTTTGATCGCTAAGTTTGTACCAAATAGATAAATTATAATAAATACCTAAAAACATATTACCTAACAACAATATTGGAACTATCCCCAATCCATCATGAAACTTAGGACCAATAAAGCCCTTAAACTGATGGATGAAAAGGGTAACCAATAAGAAAATAAGCATACATGCAATAGCAAAATAATGCATTACTCGAGCATATGTTTTGTCTTTATCCGCATTTTTAGATTGGCTAAAAAAGAATGGTTCTGCGGCATATCTGAAAGCTTGAATGAACAAGTTCATCAAAACGGCAAAGCGAATATTAGCACCAAAAATACCCAAATCATTCATCACATGCTCGTTGTTGGGCATCAAAAATTTAAACATCACTCGGCTAAAGGTTTCGTTAATCATACCTGCCAAACCGACCACTAAAATGGGGAAAGCATATAAAAACAACTCTTTCCAAAGTTTCGAATCTAAGCCATTTCTAAACCCTGAAATCTCTTTCCATAATAAAGGAATAGTAATTAAACTAGCTGCTAAGTTGGCATAAAACACATAACCGATGCCGATTGCAGGGTTATATGTTTGAAGTAAGAAATTCTCTGGATAATGAATTTGCAGATAGGGACAGAGCATCAAAAAATAGAGGTTTAAAATAATGGTTAAACCAATATTGATGTTTTTGATAATAGCAAATTTGATAGGGCGTTTCATTTGCCTTAGCATAGCAAAAGGTATAGAAGACAAAGCATCTAAGGCTAAAATGCCAGCAAATAATGTAATGTACTCTGTATGATTGGAGTAATCTAAAAAATGTGCGATGGGTGAGGCGAAACCGGCAACCAATGCAAAGAAAACAGCTGAAGAAATTAATACTGAATTGAACGAAGTACTAAAAACTTTGTGCTGATCATGCTTTTGGCAAAAGCGGAAAAAGGCAGTTTCCATCCCATAGGTTAATAAAACCGTGAAAAAAGCAACATAAGAGTATAACTCTGTCACAGCACCATACTCGCTAGGGTTGAAAATGCGGGTGTGCAAGGGTACCAACAAATAATTGAGCAAACGCCCTACAATGGTGCTCATGCCGTATATGGCTGTTTCGGATGCTAGTTTTTTTAGTGATGCCAAATGAGTTAATTTAGTTAACGAAATTTTTTAAGTTAAAGTCTATTTTGGTTCTTGGTTGACAAATATAAAAATATCTTTTGCTTAATGTTTGTTTCTATGATTTGTTGATTTCCCAATAAAGTTATCTACCAACAATATCAAGCAATTTTATAACTTGCGCCAAAATTTTTACTTTATGATTCAAAGATTACAAAGCATCTATTTCATAGCTATTATCATTATTGGGGCGGTTTTGTGTGGGGGTTCTATTGTTAATGTTCATCAAGATGTAAATGGCGTTTCAACCGATTATGTTTTAAATATCATATACTTTAATGTAACTGAAAACAATATCATAGTTGCAGAGAAAAGTAGCATTCAATTCGCTTTAATAACTTTGATGGCAATGTTGTTAGCATGGACTATAAAGGTATTATTTTCATTCAAAAACCGCAACCTACAAATTAAATATGCACGATTTAATTTTGTATTTATGTTTTTGTTATTGGCTGCTACTTTCTCCACAGCAGCTTTAAAAATTCCAGGATTTAACATGTCTTCACTTTCATTTCCATCCATATTTGGCATTGCATTGATGATATTTATGTTTTATCTAAATTGGAGAGCTATTATGCTTATTAAGCATGATGAAGAATTAGTGAAAAGTGCGGATAGAATACGATAATACAGACAAAAACCAAGCATGTTATTAGAAGAAGATGATGATTTAGATGGCGAACAGGCCGATGAGCAGGAGCTTTTCGAGCATTATCGTTTCGAGATAGAAAAAGGGCAACACCAGACCCGTATTGACAAATATCTGATGGACAGAATAAAAAACTCCAGCAGAACTAAAATTCAATATGCAGCCGAATCGGGTTCGATTTTGGTTAACGACAAGCCCACCAAATCAAGCTATAAAATCAAGCCACTTGATATTATTTCAATTGTCTTACCCACACCACCAAAAGACAATACCATTGTAGCCGAAAATATTCCTTTGAATATTTTGTTTGAAGATGAAGAGGTGCTGATAGTGAACAAACCTGCTGGCATGGTGGTTCATCCTGGATATAACAACGTGTCGGGTACTTTGGTAAATGCCCTAGCTTGGCATTTTAAAGATTTGCCTTTTGCCAAAGATGGTAATGTAAGGCCTGGATTGGTTCATAGAATTGACAAAAATACTTCAGGGATTTTGGTTATTGCTAAAACAGAGTTTGCCATGAATTTTTTAGCTAAACAATTTTACGACCATAGCATTAAGCGAAGATATGTAGCATTGGCTTGGGGCGATATTTTAGATGACGAAGGCACCATTACGGGTTACATTGGGCGAAGTACAAGAGACCGTAAAATTTTCCAAATGCAAGATGATGAGACAAAAGGAAAATGGAGTGTTACACATTACAAGGTGCTTGAGCGAATGCACTATGTAACATTAATTGAATGTAGGCTTGAGACAGGAAGAACACATCAAATTCGTGTTCACATGAAAAGTTTAGGGCACTCATTGTTTGCCGATAGCACCTATGATGGTGATAGAATTAGGAAAGGAACCCAGTTTGCTAAATATAAACAGTTTGTAGAAAACACAATGGCAATTATGCCACGTCAGGCATTGCATGCTCAATCGTTAGGGTTTATTCATCCAACAACACATAAAGAAATGTTTTTCGAAACTGAGTTGCCCGTTGAATTTAAAGCAGTAATTGATAAATGGAGAAATTATATCGTTTACAAGCCTTTTGAAGAAGAAGAATAAATTATCTAAACAAAATCAACACTTCGAAGAGCAAGTATGGGAAGTTTTATGTTTCCATCAAGCCAAACGAAGTTATTGTCAAAAGCTACAACAACAGCTTCGGTTCTGATTTGCCCTGTAAGGGTATCAAACACTAAGCTAGTTTTTCCTTTTAGGCTGCTACTGCCAAATGAAAGCGCTTTTGACAAATTGGTTAATCGCACCCTCTTGTCTTCAATTTGACTTAATATTTCATTTTCAACAAACGAAATATTTGATAAATCAGAAACAGCTATAGGTGTTAAAGATTGAACATTGATTAATTCGTAATGACTCATGGTTTATAAATTAATAAACATCAAAACAAGAATTCAATCCTCATTTTGATGTTTGGTTTTATTTTATTATATATTGGCAGCTTCAAATCTACGACTTACTTGTGTCCAATTAATTACATTCCAAAACGCTGAAATGTAGTCAGGTCTGCGGTTTTGATAGTTTAAATAATAGGCATGTTCCCATACATCCAATCCTAAAATTGGAGTTCCTTTGCATTCTGATACATCCATCAAAGGATTGTCTTGATTTGGAGTTGAACAAACTTTAAGTTTACCATTTTCAACACATAACCAAGCCCATCCTGATCCAAAACGAGTAGTTGCTGCTTTATTAAATTCTTCTTTGAATTTGTCCATACCACCTAAATGAGCATTGATTGCATCCATTAGTTTGCCAGTTGGAAGTGCGCCATCATTAACAGCTAAAATACTCCAAAACAAGCTGTGATTATAATGCCCACCACCATTATTTCTAACTGGCATAGGGTAATTGCTGATGTTTTTGCAAATGTCTTCAATACTTAGTTTGTCTGCATCAGTTCCTGCAATAGCAACATTTAGGTTAGTAACATATGCATTATGGTGTTTGCTATGGTGAATTTCCATAGTGCGAGCATCAATATGAGGCTCCAAAGAAGTGTAATCGTATGGTAATTTTGGTAATTCGAATGACATATTTTTTTGATTTAATTTGTATGCAAATATAGAAATTTTATATTAACATTGTTTAAACCATATCATGTTTATCTTATCACATTTATCAGTGAACAAAACTATACTAACCATTCTATTTGTAATAGCTACACTATACCTTTATGCACAAAAAGACAGCTCACAATCAAGCACTGTGAAAAGAGATTATTATGTTGAAGATTTAACTTCAAAAATAAACGCATCTTTGTTTATATCTAACGCCCACAATAGTTTTTCTTTTAATAACAAAGGTCAAATAGACTACCAACCCAATGAATATTTAGGGTTTGGAATTAAACTGATTCACAAATGGCTAGGTTTGGCTTATGTATATACACCTTCTAATTTACTAGAAAAAATCAAAGGCAATACCACGCATAGTAACCTCACATTAAATGGTTATGGAAAAAAAATAGGTTTTGATTTGTACTACCTAAGTTACTCAGGGTATTATATTGCCAATACTAATCAAATATCTGAATTAAAACGACCTGATAAGACTTATATAATTAGACCCGATATTTCTACAACCAACATTGGAAGTAATGTGTATTATATTTTCAACCATAAAAAGTATTCATACCGTTCCACTTTTTTGCAAAACGAAATTCAAAAACACAGTGCAGGTTCCTTTTTGATAAACACATCCTTTTCGTATTACAATATTAACGCTGATAGTAGTATAGCCCCCTTAGGCCTAAACAATACTAATAAAATTGATTTTGATGCAAGCATTAGAAAAGGTGATTTTTATAGCATTTGTTTAATGCCAGGCTATGCTCATACCTTTGTAATAAAAGAAAAATTGTTTGTCACCTTATCGCTATTATTTGGAGCAAATTTCCAACAACAACATTATTTTGTGGCAAATGACAACAATGATATAAACAAATTTATAGTTGCACCAAAAGCTACAGGACGTGCTGGATTTGGGTATAATGGCAAAAGATTTTATACGGGCATTTCGGTCATTGGAGACAACTATACTTTACCTTTGGGTAAAAACGAAAAATTAAATTATTTAATGGGAAGTGCTACCTATTATTTTGGGATGAGATTTAATTTACCGAAATCTTTAAAAGGTGTATCTTCTAAAATGGATAAATTACCCGTAATAATATTCCAGAAGCTAAGCCCATAAAAAATACCATATCTTAAATAATGTAGGTTTTTAAATATTGGATAGATATTCTATTTGAGTAAGACTCAATCCGCAAGCTGGCACTGATTGACCCGCCTCACTTCTATTCTTGCTTTCGATGATGTTTCTTACATCTTGTATGGATATTTTTCCATAACCCACATCTAACAGAGTGCCAACTATGGCTCGTACCATATTGCGCAAAAATCGGTCAGCCCTGATGGTAAAGACCAATGTGTGCTCATCTTTAAATGCCCATTCGGCTTTCATTATTTTGCAATTGAATGTTTTTACTTGAGTGTGTAATTTACTAAAACATTCAAAATCTATGTAGTCAAAAAGCACTTGAGCTGCCTCGTTCATGGCATTTAAGTCCATCTTTCTTGTATTGAGCCAAGCTGTTTCATACAAAAAAGGGCTAGGTTTGGTTATGATATGGTATTCATATTCGCGCCAAAGGGCATCAAATCTTGCATTGAAATCCTCTTTTACTTGAAACAAATCATACACAGCAATATCATTAGGTAAAACCTTGTTGAGCTTGTATACAATGTCATGGCAATCATTTGTCAATTCAGTATCAAAGTGCGCATAGAAATTGCTTGCGTGCACACCTGCATCAGTTCTTCCACAGCCAAGTGTTTCAATATTACTACCGATAAGCATACTCAGTTTCTCATCCAAAGTTTGCTGCACAGTTTTGGCATTTAGCTGTTTCTGCCAGCCATTATAATTTGTTCCTTTGTATGCTAATTGAATCAGGTATCGCATATTTGTATCCTACAAAAATGCATTATTATTGTAAAACCAAACATGCAAACGCCAAATAAAATTATTGATATTGATAAAGCCTTTGCGGATAAAAACCCGCAACTGTTCAAAATGCTTCCAAAATTTATTTTGAATTGGATAAAAAAAATCATTCACCAAGATGATATTAACCAACACCTTGCTGAAAATATCAACTTAGACGGTATGCAATATTCAGCAGCGGCAGTGGAGCGTTTGGGGGCTAAAAGACTTTCTCGTGGTATTGAAAATATTCCCAAAACTGGTGGTGTTATCATTGCAAGTAATCATCCATTAGGTGGTGTAGACGGAATGGCTTTAATAGCAGAAGTAGCTAAGGTAAGACAAGATATTAAGTTTATTGTAAACGACTTGCTGATGCAGTTTCCGCAGTTTGAGGAGGTGTTTATTCCAGTAAATAAGCTCGGCACCAACACCAAAACCAACCTTGAACGCATTGAGAGATATTATTCTGAAGGTAGGTGTATGATTATTTTTCCTGCGGGTTTGTGTTCAAGAAAACAAGGTGGACAAATAATGGATTTGAAGTGGCATAAGAGCTTTTTAAGCAGAGCGCTGAAATACAATTTGCCTATTATTCCCACTTTTATTGATGCTAAAAATAGTAACCGATTCTACAATTTGGCCAATATTCGCAAGAGTCTAGGTATCAAAGCCAATATCGAAATGTTCTTTTTGCCTGATGAAATGTTTAAGCAAAACGGAAAAACAATTGAGATTACTTTTGGTAAAGCCCTTGATGCAAAGGATATTGACAAATCATATACTTTAGAAAATTGGGCACAAATAATAAAGTTATATATTTACACGCTTAAACATAAACCATTAAACGATTTTAGTTTATACTTGAAACATTCAAAATAACCACTTTTGCAAGCTGTAATTAGTAAAATAGAAAGAGCCTTATTAAAGGCAGAGCTAACCCCGGATCGATATATCAGACCAACGAATAACATCGAAAATGAGATTTATATTTTTGATGGCAACACTGCACCAAACCTGATGGCAGAAGTTGGTAGGTTACGCGAAATTTCGTTTAGAGAAGCAGGTGGAGGCACAGGAAAGCCGGCAGATATTGATGAGTATGATACGGGTAAATATGCATACAAACAATTGATAGTTTGGAATCCAGAGGATGAAGAGATTATTGGAGGATACCGTTTTGCACTATGCAGCAATGCAAAAGATGATCAAAACAACTACCACCTTTCTACTTCTGAAATTTTTGTTTATTCTGATAAACTTAAAAAAGAATATTTTCCTTATACAATCGAATTAGGTAGAAGTTTTGTGCAGCCTATTTATCAGCCAAGTCTTGATAATCGAAAAGGACTTTTTTCACTAGATAATTTATGGGATGGATTGGGTGCACTCACTGTGCTATACCCTCATATCAAATATTTCTTTGGTAAGGTTACCAATTACCAGCAGTTTAGCAAAGAAGCCCGCGATCATATCTTAAGTTTTATGCACTTTTTCTTTCCAGAAAATGATCAACTAATGCATATACCAAATCCATTGGTTATGGAAACTGATTGCAGCGATTTTATTGGTAAAATAAAAGATTTGAATTTTAAAGATGCTCACCTGGTTTTGAACAAAACCGTGAGGGCTCTTGGCGAATACATACCACCTTTGTTTAACAATTACATGAATTTAAGCCCCACCATGCGCACCTTCGGTACCGCTGTTAACGGGCATTTTGGCAATGTAGAGGAAACAGGTATCATGGTTACGATTGCCGATATTTACCCAAGCAAAAAAGACAGACATATCAATTCTTATATTGAGTATCTGAAAACAAAAGGTATTTAGGCCTTTTTCATTATTTTCGCAGTTCATATTTTATCAAACAAAATTTATTAGGAGATTATATTGTGCAACAGTTTTTAATTAAAGATTTAGCAAAATACGAAGGTCAAACCATCACACTTCAAGGATGGGCAAGCAACCGAAGAGATAGCAAAGGCTTATATTTTATTGTACTTCGCGATGGTACTGGATGGTGCCAATGTGTGGTAAGTGCAGAATCAGTGAGTGCCGAAGTGTTTGAAAATTGCAAACAGATTTCGCTTGAAACATCTATTGAAATCACAGGCAAAATTGTTAAAGACGAAAAGCAAATTGGCGGTTTCGAAGTACAAGCAGTGGATGTAAAAGTAATAGCAGTGGCTGATGAGTATCCCATTGCTAAAAAAGAACATGGCGTTGAGTTTTTAATGGACAAAAGACACTTGTGGCTTCGTAGCCAAAGACAATGGTCTATCATGAAAATTCGTAACCAAATTATTTTTGCTATACATAAGTTTTTTCAAAGCGAAGGCTTTGTGCAGATGGATGCCCCTTTGTTTACAGGCAATGCCTGCGAAGGAACAAGCAATTTGTTTGAAACAGAATTTTATGGTGATACTGCCTACTTAAGTCAAAGTGGCCAATTGTATGGTGAAGCTATGGCTTTTGCTATGGGTAAAATCTACACCTTTGGACCTACTTTTAGGGCCGAAAAATCTAAGACACGTAGGCACTTGTCCGAGTTTTGGATGATAGAACCAGAGATGGTTTTTTATGATATTTACCAAAACATGGATTTGATTGAATCATTCCTTCGTTCGGTGGTTACAGATGTATTAGAAAATTGCAGTAAAGAACTAGAATTTATTGGCCGTGATACCAATGTATTGAAAAACATAGCACAAGTATTCCCAAGATTAACCTATGATGAAGCAGTAGCTATTATCAAAGGTGAAAAAGATGTGAATGGCAAAAATTCAATTAAAACCCTTGAAGCTGATTTGGCGGCTGTGATGGCAAAGATTGCTGAAGTAAATGCAGAAATAGCTGAGCGTGAAGAGAAGATAAAAGTGCCGGGCATGAAGAAGGGTGAGATAGGTTTTAACCAAGCTAAGATTGACAAACTGAAACAAGAGTTGAAAGACCTTGAAGAAGAAAGTCGCAACATACCAGGTTGGTTAGAAAGTGCAAGAAACTTTACCTACGGAACAGATTTTGGTGGAAGTGATGAAACGGTTTTAACACGTTTGTTTGATGTACCAGTTATGGTATACAATTGGCCACATGAAGTGAAAGCATTTTATTTAAAACGCGACCCAGATAACTCTCACTTTGCAAGAGGTGTGGATGTATTGGCTCCTGAAGGATATGGTGAGATAGTAGGTGGTGGAGAGCGTGAAACTGATACAGATTTGTTGATAGGTAAGATTAACGAACACGAGCTTCCTATGGAAGCATTTGAGTGGTATTTGGATTTACGTAGATATGGAAGTGTGCCACACGCAGGTTTTGGATTAGGCTTAGAACGATTAGTAACTTGGGTTTGCAAATTGCCACATGTGCGCGAAAGCATTCCATTCCCTAGAATGTACGGACGTTTATTGCCATAGTTTCAAGGACTGTTGAGTAAGGATTTAGAAAAAAGAATAATTATAAAACGCCATCTCAGATTGAGGTGGCGTTTTTGTTTGTGATTTGTAATTAATAATTTAACCTTTACATTTGATAAGAGAAATTCTACCTGATGATGAAAAAATTCCTATTTGTTTTTTGCCTCATTTTGTTTTTTGAAAAAGTACCAGCACAAATAATAAGTACAGTTGCAGGTGGAGGTAATTTAGGTGATGGTGGGCCAGCAATAAGTGCTTCAATGACCATTACAAATGTAACTTTTGATTCAATAGGAAATATGTTTTTTGCTGATACTTACAACAACAGAATTAGGAAAATTACAGCAAGTACAGGCATTATCACAACCATTGCAGGCAATGGACAAAAAGGATTTTCAGGTGATAGCGGATTGGCAACTTTAGCCAAATTAAATAATCCCGATGCTGTTGCTCTAGACCGCTTTGGAGACATTTATGTATGTGATACATATAACAAAAGGATTAGAAAAATAGAAATTTCTACTGGCATTATTAAAACCATTGCAGGCAATGATACCGCAGGTTTTAGCGGTGACTGGGGTGATGCAAGACTTGCTAAACTAAACTCCCCCATGGGATTAATCATTGACAAGCAAGGAAATTTGTTATTTGCTGATAGAAATAACGACAGAATTAGAAAAATTTCCACTCAAACTAATGTAATTTCTACCGTGGCGGGAGATGGCAATAGAGATTTTAGTGGAGACGGTGGGCCTGCTATTTCTTCATCTTTATATTACCCATCTAATTTAAATTTAGACTCTGCAGGTAATATTTTTTTAACAGATACCTATAACAATAAAATAAGAAAAGTAGATATATCAACAGGTATAATTACAAGCATTTATCCTAATACCACTATTTCAAATCCTGTAGGGGTGGCCATAGATAAAAAAGGCAATGTGTTCTATTATGATAATTATAACCATTACTTAAATTTTATAGACGTTAAGACTGGTGAAAGTAGCATTGTTACAAGTAATATATTCTGCAGAGGGCTTACCATTAATAAAGATGGAGACCTGTATATAGCGAATGGCGGAAGACTACTTAAAATTCCAGCAAACACAGGAACTGTATTTACTGTAGCGGGCAATGGTTCTAGATCATTTAGTGGAGATGGTGCTTCTGCAACAAAAGCAGATCTTGGTTCTCCAGGTTCTATTGCTGTTGATAAAAAAGGAAATATTTTCATTATAGATAATGGTAGAATTCGAAAAATAGACAAAAGCTCGGGCAATATATCAACCTTTGCGGGTGGGGGTGTTGATTACACTAGTGAGGGTGTTTTAGCGACATTAGCAGGCCTTAATAATCCCAATGGAGTAGCAGTAGATACTTTTGGCAATGTATATTTTGCAGACTCATACAGTAACAGAGTTAGAAAAGTAAATGCTAAAACAGGAAAAATATATACCGTTGCAGGAACAGATGTTGGGGGCTATAATCGAGATAGTATTTTGGCAACTAATGCCAAGTTAAACTATCCTTTAGGTGTGGATGTAGATGATTCGGGTAATGTGTATATTGCAGATAATGGCAACCATAGAATTAGGAAAGTATCAATTATCAATGGTTTTATTTCAACAGTTGCAGGTAATGGTTACAACAATTTTAGCGGAGATGGGGGTTTGGCTACAGCTGCAAGCCTAAATAGTCCTAGAGATGTTAAAGTAGATGATTTAGGCAATTTTTATATAGCAGATGCAGTAAATAACCGAATTCGAAAAGTTAATTCAAGTAGAATAATTTCTACAATAGTTGGAAATGATACAAGCGGTTATAGTGGTGACAGTGGATACGCCATCAATGCAAAAATCAATTACCCTATTAGTATTGATTTAGATAAGGACATGAATCTATATATTGCGGATTATAGTAGCAATAGAATTAGAAAAGTTTCTCTTACAAGTGGCGTTATTACCACAGTTGCTGGAAATGGTATCGGTGGATATGGTGGCGAAAATGCTAATGCATTGCTTTCAAGTATAAATAAGCCACTTGGAGTAGCCGCTTATGATAAGAAATTATTTATTTCGGATACAGGTAACGACAGAATTAGGAAAGTAATATTTTACATCGAAAACAACAACATCTCTAATTCTCAAATTATATGTGCAGGCACAAATCCTGATACTTTGCAAGGTAGCATTCCAATGGGTGCTACGGGCATCTTCAACTATACTTGGCAACAAAGCACCACAAATGATAAGTCTGGTTTTTTAAATATTGTTTCAAGCAATGCGAAAAACTACAAACCCAATTCGCTAAGTTTAGATACATGGTATAGAAGGATAACTTTCTCAGGTGCAATTTCTGACACCTCCAATTCAATATTAATTGCCGTTAAGCCAAATCCTATTAAGCCATTAGTGTCGGCTTTATCCAACAACCTATTGCAAAGTTCTGAGGCCTATTCGTACCAGTGGTATCTGAATGATATAATCATTCCCACAGCAATATATCAATACTTAACCTTTAACACAAATGGCAGCTATACCGTTAAAATTGATAGCACAAATGATTGTTCAAGTTTGTCAAATCCTTTTGTTGCATCTAAAGTAAGCGAGAGTGAATTGTTTGATGAAAATACAGTAACAATATGTCCTAACCCTGCCAGTAACGATTTATTTATTAAATCTTCAAGTTCCTATAAACTAAGCGTTCAGTTCTATGATATTATAGGGAACGAAGCAAGTGAACAGGTTTCTTTTACTGGCTCAACCCACATAAATACCCAATGCTTTTCAGAAGGAATTTATTTTGCAAGGATTCTCTTAGGCAATGCTGTAGAAATTCGAAAGATTATTATAGTCAGATAAACTTTAAGGATAGTGGAGTAAGGATTTAGATAAGTACAATAGCGTTTTTTATCAAGTTACAAACTCTTTTTCATTTTCAATCATACAACCCCTTAACATTTGGCTTGGCTTCAGAATTAAGATAATTGGGATTCTAGTTTTCTTTGACAACTATATTGAAACAAAATGGTGTGAGCGATTTAGGGTGAGTCTTTTTACTTTTTCAACCAAGGTTTTAGTTCATCACAATCTTTAAATGTATCGCTTACATACACATAAAATTTGTTGCGATTTTTGTCTAACCATTTTTGCATGGTGCTGCTTTGTTTTTTTACCAAAGCCATTTGTTGTAGTTTTTGGTAATCGTCTCTTGGGTTGCAGCGGTGCGGGTGAGTTTCAGATTTTAGATACAATATGCGCCACACTTTTTTAGGCTCTGGCACATTGATGGTGATTAACTCAGGGTCGGTGTATTCGCCTGGTTTTAGGGTTGATACTTTAAGGTAAACATCTTTATCTAATTCATCCACTGGTATTTTAGTTCCTCCTCCGTTGGCATCGGTTATCAAACCGCCATTGTTTTTGGTGGGTGCATCATCCGAGAATTTTTTAGCGGCATTTTCAAACGAAATAGAATCCAATTTGATTAAATATAAAATACTATCTGCTTTGTGCTGCGCTAGTTCCACATCATTCTTATATATTTTAGGCATGATAAGAATATGTCGGGCATTCATATCGTCTCCCTTGCGGTTGATAGCTTGTATGATATGATAGCCATATTTTGTTTCGACAACACGCGAAATGCTATCGGGCATAAGCTTAAAAGCGGCTGCCTCAAACTCGGGCACCATGAGCCCTCGCGAAAAATACCCTAATTCGCCACCTTGCTTGGCCGATACTTTATCATCGCTATAAATAAGGGCTAAGGTTTTAAAATTTTCTCCATCAATAATGCGCTGTCGTAGTTCTTGTATTTTTTCTTTGGCAGCATCTTTTGATGCTTTTGATACTTTTGGCTCAATAATAATTTGGGCCACTTCAAGCTCGGCACTATAAAGGGGCAAACTATCCCTCGACATTAGGTTGTAATAGTTTTTAATGTCGGTTGGTGTAACTTTTACATCTTTGATGATTTTTCGTTGCATTTCGCCAATCAACTGGGTGTTGCGAATCTTTTCACGATTTTGAGATTTAATTTCGGCTATGGTTTTGCCATAAAAATCCTCTAATCCTTTTTCTCCACCAAACTGTTTGGCAAAATAGCGTATGCGTTCTTCAAGCTCAGCATCCACACGCTCTTCGTTAATATCAATACTATCTACCTGTGCCTTCACTAGCATTAGGTTATCAGTTAATTTCTTGGTAAGAATATCACATTTAATGGTATCGCCCACAGGACCATACTCTCGTTTCAGTTGTTGAAATTCAAACTCCACTTCGCTGTGCAAAACTATTTTGTCAGCAACTACGGCCACTATTTCGTCAATAACTTGGCCCGATTTGGGCTGTGCAAAGCTTTTTGTACCCAAAAAGATGAGTGCAAAAAACAATACTGTCTTGAAAAAATAAGTTATGCTTTGCTTGTTTATCATTATTAATATGGCTGTAAATATAGGCAGCACAATGAGAATTAATAAAAAAATCCGTCAAAGCAGAAATAGCTTCTTGTGAAGGCTTGCTGCTATGACGGATTTTAAATGTATAATTAGTTGCCGTACAAACTACGTAGCGTTTCTTCGTTTACTTGCACGGGATACTTAGCTCTTAATTCTTTTATCCATTCTTTTTCAAGATAGTTTTGGTAATCAGAAGTAGCAAGGCCTTTGGCTTCTTTCAAAGTTTTGTTTTCGGCAGCAATATTGCCTATTACCCAATAGAATTTGTCGTTTTCTCCTTCTTTCGGAATATCAACTAAACCTTTTTTGTCCCAAAGCTTTTCAGCAGTTGCATCTGTTTTTTCTGATTTGGTATCTCTAAAGCTTACTGTTCCGGCTACTTTTTTGTTAAGCTTCGCTTGAATTTCATCTGTCGATTTGCCTTTTTGCAACATTTTAATAGCCTCTTCTTTGGCTTTAGCGTTTAGGCAAGTGAAAGTTTGGTAATGCACACGCTCTTTCCACATGTATTTACCTTTATTGTTTTCGTAAAATTTCTCTAATCCCAATGTGTCGGAAACCGCTTTGCTCCACACTTTTTTATCTGTTAAATCAAATAATAAAATACCATCGTGGTATTCTTTGTACACATTGTTAAAGTCTTCGTATTTGCTATCCAACATACTTTCTTCATAAGCCATACACTTGTCGTCAGACCATGATTTAAACATGTTTAGTACTGATACCAAAGCCGAGCCTTTTTCGATAGGAGCTTGATTGGCTTTTACATAAGCTGCAAAATCTTTTTGGGTAAAAGTTTTGTCGCCAATGGTTAAAACTGTTTTTGTACCTATTTTGTTTTCATCATAGGTCCAAGTGCCTTTGGTAAAAGAAGAGTCTAATGTGCTTGCAAATTCTTTTACATTGGCTTGAAATTCTTTATAGTTGTTGTCTTTTTTTATACGGGTAATTACCGCAGCTTTTGAGCTCTGAGAGCGACTGTCTTTCGTGATTTTTGTCTTTATAACATCTTGCATTTCTTTAAAATCAGCAAGAGGTCTGCGTTCAATCAGTTTTATAATATGGTAGCCGTAATCTGTCCTAAAAGGTTTAGACACTTCGTTTTCTTTCAATGCAAAACTGATGTCTTTAAAGTTTTCGGGGTAGCCGCTAAGGCTAGCCATCCAATTCATCACACCTTTGTTGGGCTTACTGCCTTCGTCTTGCGAATATTTTTCAACCATGGCTTCAAAAGTTTCTCCAGCCATTAGTTTTTGATAAATAGAATCTGCTTTCAACTCTGTGTCTTTCCATTCGGTTTCTGAAGGCTGTGGACTAACTCTTACCATAATATGAGCTACTTTCACATCACCTCTAGCAGCACGCTTGTCGTTCACTTTCATAATATGATAACCAAATTGTGTGCGAAATGGAGCTGACACATCACCTTTAGCAGTTTTGTATGCCTGTGTTTCGAAAGGATAAACCATATTAAAAGCACCAAACCAACCCAAAGAACCAAAATTTCTTTTTGCTGAAGGATCTTCAGAATATTTTGAAGCTAAACTATCAAAGTTTTCACCTTTGGCATATCGTTTTTTCAAATCAGCTAATTTGTTATAGGCAGCTAAAGTATCAGCAGGTGAAGCGTTGTCGGAACACATGATTAAGATATGGCTCGCATTTACTTCATGCTTCATGCGGTCGTAAGCTTCGTTTATCAAATCGTCAGTAACCTTTTTATCAGTTAAATAAGGTGCTGCCAATTGTTTTCGGTAGCCAGCAAGTTCTGAAACAAATGTTGGATTGGTGTCTAAATGCAAAGCAACGGCCTCTTTAACTTTTAGCTTAAAATTTATGTATAAATCTAAATATTCACGTACTTCTTTTTCGGTTGGGGCTGCTTTATCTTTTCTGTTTTTGTTTAACAAACGATCAAACTCGTTTCTCATAACCGTTTCGTTCGCAAAACTAAAAACTAATGGATTGGGTTTCGCTATTGTTACTGTGTTTTCCGACTTAGCTTTAGTGGCAATAGGTTTAGCTTTTTGGGCAAAAGCATTGCTTGCCACAATTACATTAAATGATGCAATTACAAATACTATTTTTTTCATTTTGCTGATTAATATTATTTTTAAGGATTGCAAAAATATGAAAATAGCAATGTGAAGCAAATTAGCCATACTTAATTTAAATTATATTTGCTGCCTTAATATTTAACAATACATGCTCGAAGATAAAAACACAACCTCTATTGAATCGGTTGGCGAATTTGGTTTAATTGATTTAATTACCAACGGCTTAACTACTACACATCCCTCAACCTTAAAAGGAATTGGTGATGATGCTGCAGTAATAAAAACCGAAGAAGGCAAATGTATGCTGGTTAGCACCGACTTGCTGCTCGAAGGTGTGCATTTTGACTTGAGTTATATGCCCCTAAAGCACTTGGGTTTTAAAGCCATAACGGCCAATGTGAGCGACATATATGCCATGAATGGCAAACCTACCCATGCTACCGTATCTTTGGGCATATCGAGCAAATTTTCGGTAGATGCCATCGAAGAAATTTACCAAGGCATACAATTGGCTTCCAAGCACTATGGTATTGACATAATTGGGGGAGACACCAGCACAAGTAAACAAGGATTGCTCATATCTGTTACTGTTATAGGCGAAGCGGCTATAGATGATGTGGTGTATCGTTCGGGAGCTAAGGAGAATGATTTGATATGTGTTAGTGGGGATTTGGGTGCTGCTTACATGGGTTACCAGTTGTTAGAACGCGAAAAAAGAGTGTATTTGAGCACGCCAGAAATTCAACCCGACCTTGAGGGACATGATTATATCCTTGAAAGACAACTAAAACCCGAAGCTAGAAAAGATTTAATAGAAACTTTAAAAGGTTTATCCATCAAACCTACATCAATGATTGATGTTTCAGATGGCTTGTCGTCAGAGTTGATGCACATTGCCAAACAATCAGGGGTGGGCATAGTGATTTATGAAGATAAACTCCCTATTGATACCACCACATACAACATGGCTCGCGAAATGGAACTTGACCCAACTATGTGTGCCTTGAATGGTGGCGAGGATTACGAATTGCTTTTCACCATTTCGCAAGCCGATTACGACAAGGTGAAAAACAATGCCGACATTAGTATCATTGGGCATTGTGTAAACAAGTCGGAAGGCCTAAGTTTGATAACAAAATCAAATAATAAACATGAATTGAAAGCTCAAGGTTGGAAGGCTTTTTAAGAGGAGATTATTGAACTCTTCATTGAATGTTAGAGAAAGAACTAATTGTGATGTAAAGATTTACTGAAATACTAGCTGGTTTTTTTGTGTGTTTTTATAATCTAAACATAAAGCACAGAAGAATTCATTGGACACTAAGTCTGAATAATATTAACCTATAATAAGCAGAACTTTTACGAAAACTATTAGAATAGATTACCGATAAAAGTTCCTTACATATTTTATTTTAACTACAATCCTTCAATCAACGCCT
>CAIVPY010000077.1 GCA_903907885.1 uncultured Bacteroidota bacterium | reverse complement strand
CCTGCCAACAATAATTTTATTCTTATCATTATTAACAACACTCCTATTCATAAAGGTATTCAATAAAGTAAGCTGAACGCATTTGCCTATGGCTTCGATAATGTACGTTGAATCATTTCTAAGATACACCAATCCAATGTGTGAAAATGATTTACCAGCTATTCCATGTGTAACCTTTTCGATGGCATCACATAAGTCGCCACAATCAAGGTCTTGAAAAAGTATATCTCCATTTTTAAATTGGAAAGTTGTTGTGTCAGCATTAAAACTTGCATATTGAGTTATAGATGAATTTGAAGTTAACTTATTATGACTGCTTTTACAAGAAAAATGGCATAAGTTTATTGTTACTAACAACACTGTAAAAAGAGAACTCTTATTCAAGTTTATCATTTGATTTTGATTGATTAAATTAAACTTAAACTAATTTTACCCCAAGCTTATCGCCTAAATCTAGCAAGTCCTTTTCAACTAAATCATTCAATGGAATGCCATTTTTTTCTCTTTCGTTTTGCATCCAAAACTCTGGCTCTCCGGGTATGATTACTTGTTGTTTTTCGTCAATTCGTTCAGCATTTTTAAAAGCATCAATCCAATTGTCTATATGCGATTTAAAATCCTCAGCAGGTCTAAATGCATCAATACGCATAGCACCAACAAAATGACCAATTCCTTTGCCTGGCAAGTTTTCAAGGGGATTTAAAAAAGATACAAAAGGAGGCACCCAAGGGCCATAATTAGCTCCCGATAAAACGGATGTCATTATATCAACAATAGAAGCCATAGCATAACCTTTATGACCACCTAGTGGCAACAATGAGCCGCCTTTTTTTAATTCATTGGCATCCGTACTTTTTTGTCCATCTTTGGTTTGCACCCAACCCTTCGGAATTTCTTTTCCTGAACGTTGCGCTATTTCAAGTTTGCCGTTTGCTGCTGCTGATGTAGCCATATCAGCCACAATTGGCAAGTGTTTTCCAGCAGGAAAAACCATACAAATGGGATTGGTTCCTAACATTCTTTGTTTAGAGTGTGTTGGTGCAACTAATGGACTGGCATTGGTCATGGCCATACCAATCATATCATGTGGCAAAGCTTTCATAGCATGATAGGCTGCAATACCAAAGTGATTACTGTTTTGAATAGCTACCCAACCTGTACCAACTTGTTTGGCTTTTTCAATAGCAATATCCATAGCATGTGGAGCAACCACCAAACCCAAACCTTGATCAGCATCTATTGTTGCAGTTGAAGGTGTTTGATGTATAACTTTCCATTGGGCTTTCATATTAGCTCTATCTGCCTCATACAAGCGCACATAACCAGACAAACGAGCCACTCCATGAGAATCAATGCCTCGCATATCTGCACTTAATAATACATCTGCCGCTTGAATAGCATCATCCAAGGGCATTCCACATTTGATGAAAATATCTTTAGTAAAAGTATGGAGCTCGAGGTATGTATAGTTTTTCATTTATGTAATAACTTTATAAAAACATTAAGGGCAATGAATGATTGCCCTTAATATGTATATTCTTGAATTGGTTGAAATTACGCTTCTTTCATAAAATCGTATTCGTAGCTTGTCGGTGGCACGAATGTTTCTTTAATGGTTCGTGTGCTAACCCAACGCATTAGGTTTTGCATTGCACCCGCTTTGTCATTAGTTCCACTTCCTCTAGCTCCACCAAATGGTTGTTGGCCTACTACAGCTCCTGTACATTTATCGTTGATGTAAAAATTACCAGCAGCATTGCGAAGTTTCCAAGTAGCTAATTCAATGGCATATCTATCTTGTGCAATTACAGCTCCTGTTAAAGCATATTCAGATGTTGTATTGACAATATCTAAAGTTTCCTCAAACTTATCTGCATCATATACATACACTGTTAATACTGGTCCAAATAACTCTTCGCACATGGTTGTATATTTAGGGTCTGATGTAACAATTACAGTTGGTTCAATAAACCAACCTTTGGATTTGTCATACCCTCCTCCTACTATAATTTCAGCTTCACTATCTTGTTTAGCAGCATCAATGTATTTAGCTAATTTATCGAATGATTTTTCATCAATTACGGCATTAATAAAGTTTCTAAAATCTTCAGTTGGTCCCATGCTGAAAGTCTTGATGGTTTTCACCATTTTCTCTTTCACTTCAGGCCACAAGTTGCTTGGTATATACACACGACTAGCTGCAGAACATTTTTGCCCTTGGTATTCGAAAGCACCACGAACTATAGCTGTAACACTTTCATCAACCAAAGCCGATTTATGCATCACGATAAAATCTTTACCACCTGTTTCGCCCACAATGCGCGGGTAGGTTTTAAATTTATAAATATTATTACCTATCGTTTTCCATATATCTTGAAACACACTTGTACTGCCTGTAAAATGAATACCTGCAAAATCAGGGTGGTTAAAAATAACCTCACCTGCAACTGGTCCACTTGGGTAAATCAAATTGATAACACCATCAGGCACGCCAGCTTTTTTGAAAATTTCCATCAAAACATTGGCACTATACACTTGTGTGTTAGAAGGTTTCCAAACCACTACATTTCCCATCATAGCTGCACTAGTTGGCAAATTACCTGCTATGGCAGTGAAGTTAAATGGAGTTAAGGCATACATAAATCCTTCAAGTGGTCTATACTCCAAACGATTCCAAACACCTTTGGCTGATTGAGGTTGGTCAGCATAAATCTGACTCATAAAATGCACATTGAAACGCAAAAAATCTATAATCTCACATGCGCTATCAATCTCGGCCTGAAAAGCATTTTTCGATTGACCTAACATGGTAGCAGCATTCAATTTAGCTCTGTAAGGACCGGCAATTAATTCAGCAGCTCTAAGAAAAATAGCAGCTCTTTGTTCCCAAGTTAAGGCTTCCCACTGGGGTTTAGCGGCTAAAGCCGCATCAATAGCTTGGTTTACGTGACTGGCATTGCTCACATGAAACTTGCCTAATAAATGTTGGTGATCGTGTGGTGGACGAAGTTCGGCTGTTTTGTCGCTTCGCACTTCATTGGCTCCAATATACATAGGAATATCTAAAACCTTTGAGCGAGCTTCTTGTATAGCATCTTTAAGGTCTTTGCGCTCTTTGCTGCCAGGAGCATAATTTAAAATAGGTTCGTTAATGGGAGTTGGAACTTTAAAAAATCCGTTCATATTTTTATGATTAAAAGGTTATTTTTTCAGTGGCAAAAGTAATTCGATTTTTAGAATATTCAAGTGAGCATTTTGGCTATTAAATGTCAGTATATGAATAAAAAAAGTGCTGTTAAAACAAATTAACAGCACTTTGCTTACAAAATTGAATATGCTTATTTATGAAGTTTGCTGTTTTTTCGGCTGTATAAAAAGTAAATAGCTAAACCCACTACCATCCAAACCATTGCTACGGTTAGGGTTTGAGCATCTAATGCTATTATCATACCGCAACAAATGACAATACCCAATATAGGTACCAAGGGCACTAAGGGTGTTTTAAAAGGTCTTACTAATTCAGGCGACTTTCTGCGTAAAATCAAAACACCTAAACTTACTAATACAAAGGCAAACAAAGTTCCAAAAGAAGTTAAATCTCCAGCTACACTGCCTGGTATAAATGCTGCAAACAAACCAACAAAAACAAAAAGTATCCAATTGGCTTTGTATGGTGTTTTATATTTTGGATGTAATTCACCAAAAGCTTTCGGAATCAAACCATCATTGCTCATACTGTAAAACACACGACTTTGACCCATTAACATTACCAATATTACAGAAGAAAATCCAGCTAAGATAGCCACAGTTACACTCGTTCCTAACCACTCGTAACCCTTCATATAAGTTTGTATGGCATAAGCCACAGATGCTTCTTTACCTGCAGTTTTAAACTCAGACCAATTGGCAACACCAGTTAAAACATGTCCAAATAAAATATATAGAATGGTGCAAACTACCAACGAACCCAATATACCAATAGGCATATCTCGTTTAGGGTTTTTAGCCTCTTGGGCTGCAGTACTAACTGCATCAAAACCAATAAATGCAAAGAAAACAATACCAGCTCCACCTAAAACCCCACCCCAACCATGTTTAAAGAATCCTTCGTGCCCAACGGCATTATCTGGAATCATATAAGGTGTATAATTTGCTTGATTAATAAATTGCCATCCAATTCCTATAAATAATAACACGATTGCTACTTTCACAAAAACAATGATGGCATTTACTGTTGCCGATTCTTGGGTACCTTTTATTAATAATAAAGTTATCAAAAACAAAATAACCAAAGCAGGTGCGTTTACAAATCCATGTGTAATTTCAACTAAACTACCAAGGTTTGAAGGAAGTCTTTCAAACTGCTCATCACTTAAAAGCAATGCCCCGTTTTTAGCCGCTTTAACAAACTCGGGATTAAACAATGCTATCTGGTCAATATTAACTTGACCTACTACTTTTTTCAAACTCTCAAAAGGCGAATGACACCATTCATAAGGCATTGCCCCGCCCAAAAGATTGTTTAAATATTCGCTCCACGCAATAGAAACGGTGGCAGCGCCTAAGGCATATTCCATAATTAAAGCCCAACCTATAATCCATGCTACTACTTCGCCCATGGTTACATAAGAATAGGCATAAGCACTTCCCGAAATAGGTATCATGGCAGCAAATTCTGCATAACACAAACCTGCAAAGGCACATCCAACAGCAGCTACTATGAATGATAATGTAACAGCTGCTCCTGCTGCCTCGGCTGATGCTGCTGCTGTTCTCACAAATAATCCAGCACCAATGATGGCTCCTATTCCTAATGCTACTAAGTTGACAGCTGTCAAGGTGCGCTTCAATCCCTTTTCAGAGTCGGCAGCATGTGAAAGCATGTCATGTAAAGATTTTTTCCTAAATAAACTCATGGTATATATTAATTCTTAGCCGCAAAATAAGATTATTTCACATCCAACAAAATTTGTTTTATGCAATCGTGTGAAATACAATTTGAGAACTAAACCACAAGTTAAGGCAGATTGGCTATTTTGTCTCCATCACAATAAAGGGAACAATCATTTCCTCCATGCTAATACCACCATGCTGGAATGAGTTGTTGTACATATTTACATGGTAGTTATAATTATTAGGATAAGCCATAAAATCATCTCCCATGGCAAACACATAACTGGTACTAACATTTTGCTTTGGCAAAAAGGCATCAGAAGGATTTTTAATACTAAACAATTCAGAATCTTTATAGCTTAGATTGCGGCCTTGTTTGTATCTTAGGTTTGTGCTAGTGCTCCTATCCCCTACTATTTTCACCGCATTTTTTACTCTAATAGAACCATGGTCGGTGGTGATAATAATACGTACATCTTTAGCCGCTATGCGCTTAATGGCATCAAACAATGGCGAATGATCAAACCAAGATGCAGTGATGCTTCTATATGCAGCTTCGTCTTCGGCTAATTCTTTCATCACATTCATCTCAGTTCGGGCATGGCTAAGCATATCAACAAAATTATACACTATGGCATTTAATTTATTACTAAACAAATTTGGGATTTTGTCAACCAAATCTTTACCTGCATTTAAGTTAGTAATTTTGTTGTACGAAAATTTTCCATTATATCCTAAGCGTTGCAAGTTGCGACCTAATAAATCTTCTTCGTGAATATTTTTGCCTTCTTCGTCCTCTTCGTTCACCCATAAGTTAGGGTAAATTTTTTCAATTTCGCTTGGCAACATACCTGCAAAAAAGCTATT
>CAIVPY010000076.1 GCA_903907885.1 uncultured Bacteroidota bacterium | reverse complement strand
CCTGCTGGAATACCATAGTTTGAATAGGTGATGTTTGTAGGGTTATTTGCTGTAGCTCCTAACGAACCACCATTTAACCAAGCTGTATTAAATGACAATGCAACTGTTCCGCCTTTAAATTCAAAAGCTGTTCCACCTGTGTTGTACATATTGACATCAAACGAATACGTAGTTGAATTAACGTATTGTCCGTTTTCTACTCTCCACTCAAAAGTGGGTAGCTGCGCATATAATGTGGCTCCTAGCGACATTAATAATGCAATTGTTGTAATGATTCTTTTCATATTTTTTTTGTTTGGTTTTTCTTGTTTATATATATTTTATATTAAATGATTCAATTAAAATCATTATTATAATACAATAATATACGTTGAAATTTTTAAATCAAATAACATATAGATGTAGTAAAAAATCTATCCTAATAAATAAATAAAAGATGAAACAATAAATATTTCATCTTTTATTTTTATAAAACAATTCAATAAAACTATGGAGTTACACTGAGAATACCATTTGAACTATTGATATCAATCATAGGATAATCGTTAAAATCCACTGAAGCATCACCATTCAAATCGTTAGAATCATAAGCTAAAACCCCGTTTGAACTAGCTATGTCTAAGCTTGGATAATCGTTAAAATCTACAGAACCGTCTTGGTTGATATCACCTGTGAAGATACCATAATAGCCACCACCCAAGTTAAACAAATTATTTCCTGCAGCTTGAGCATCAGAAGAAGCAAAACTGAATGAAGTAAAAGCAGTAAATGCAATAGGAGAAGCACTCCAGGTTGTAATTGAATTACGATGTTTTAATGCTATATAATATGAGCCTCCATTAACCTCGCCAGGAAAAACAATATTAGAAACAGCATTTGTTCCTAATGTACCTATTACTGAATATGCTAAAGCTTGACTAACTGAATTATGCAACTCAACAGTAATTGTATCAGCTATCGTTGATGGGCTAACCCCATCTGCATTAAAGGGTGCAGCTGTCATTGTGCCGCTTCCTTGATAGAAGCCCTGTAAAAAAGCTGTTAATGCAAGATTAGTTACTGGCAAAACCACAGTAGGATTTGAAAGTGAATCATAATGATTTGCTTGAGTCGTAATCTCAGTTTGTTGAGCTGTTGAACTATTCCATGCAAAAATTTTACTTGGGTATGCCTGATTAGTATTGCTATAGTTCCAATCAAGATTTATGGTTCCAAGAAATTTCTTTGAATTTGACATTCTAATTCTACATACCAAAGTACCACTTCCTGTTGAAGAAATGATCATACCATTTGAATTCGCTGACTTAGGTGTAATACGCAAATAATTTGGCGATGTAAGTTCCCAATAAGCACGACCAGTTCCTGTATTCAAAGGAGTTGGAGTTTGAGAAGCACCTAAACCTGAACCAACAACACTCACTGTAACAGTTCCACCGTCTCTAGTTGAATTAGCTATTGAAAAGCCACCCTGAAATTGAGACATAATCAACGGAAAACTCAGAACATTAGGATTGATGTTTTTCAAATAAATATCAAACTCATAAGTTGAATCGTTGACCAAAGCATCGTTCTTAATAACAGTTGTATAATTAAATTTAGTTACATTCACCAAACTATTTACATGAGAAACAGAATTAGTTATATCAACTTGTTGTGAAGTTGTAGAATTGTAAGCAAATATTTTTGTAGGATATGCTTGATTTGTTGAATTAAAGTTCCAAGCAATATTTGGATTACCTACAAAACTAACTGTATTAATTAATCTAAATCTTGCAACACGAGTTCCACTGCCTGCGCCTGAAATTGTAGTGCCTGGAGTCAAAGATTTAGGTGCAATTCTGATATAATTAGGATCAGTTAATTCCCAATAAGCCCTGCCTGTTCCTGTGTTTGTAGGAGTTGGAATTTGACTTGAAGATAATCCTGAAGAACCACTCACTACAGAAACAGAAATGGTACCGTTATTTCTGAAAGAAGGAGAAACACTTAAACCACCTTGAAATTGAGATAGTTTAAATGGATTTGTTGTAGTATTTGAACTTGTATTTTTAACGTAAACATCAAATTCATACACTGTGCTCGATACCATGGTGTCATTCAATACAACACATTGATATGAGGTTGGGACTTGCGCAGCAGCCTTACCTAGTAAGACTGTTGCGAAAGTAGCCAAAATAAAAATTGATTTTATTATTGTTCTCATTTACTGTTTTATTACAGTGTTTGTTTAATTATATGATAAATTAGAAAGGTTTGATGATTTGGATAATGTTTGATACATTATTATCAACGATGTTTAAGTCGATATTATCAACAACTGTATCATTGTTAACATCAGCTCCTAAATAACCAAATTGGTTTTGATTGTTGCTGCAATTAGCTAAGTCAGAAGCATCACATAAACCATCTTGGTTGATATCACCACTATAGATTAAAAAAGCACCTGTACCAGATTTAACATTTGCTCCATAAGTATTTGATGAAGCACAAGAGAAACAAACATCAGCAGCTGGATTTGAAACTATGTTCTTAATTTCAACTGGGTTTGCACTCCAAGTTTCTATACTATTTCTATTAGCAAGAGCAACAAAATAAGTTTTACCTAATTCAGAAACTGGTAAGTTTACACTAGCAATACCCTTGTCATTGATAGTAGTTTTGAAAGATTGAACGAAATCATATGGAGCTGTAGATTTGTATAATTTTACAGTAACGGTATCGCTGATATGAGTTCCCGTTGCAGCATCATAAGAACCTTCAAAGAATGCTTTGATGGTTAAATTTGCATTTGAAGCTGCAGTAAAGTTAGCATTTGAATATGATGAGTTAATTGGGTCAAAATTAGCCCAACCTGAAGTCCAATCAGATGCACCAAAAGCACCTCTATATGATACAGGAGTTAAAAATGTGTTGCTCGTTAACTTAGATGAACTTGTAAAGCTTGCACCTGATAATTGAGCAGAACCAGAAGCAGGTATTAATGTTGCCATTGGGTTGCTTAAACTAAATCCTGTTAAACCCACCTGAGCCAATGTAGTTGTATCATTGCTGTGAGCCGTAAACCAAGATTTAATTGCTGATAATGTTGAGAAAGTAGTTCCTGAAGTTAATGCAAATGGAGCATTGGCATTTGTAGCAGTAATATGAGCAAAGGTGTTATTTCTGAATTCTGATGAATCTGAAGTCTCACCAACAACTGTTTCGTTGTTATCAAATTGTAATCCGATACCATATCCTGAGAATACTGAATTAAATACGTTTAGTTGAGAACCTCTACGTATACGTAAACCTTTTCCACCGTCACCATTAGCGAATGCTTTGTAACCTGGTGCTAAAGTTCCATTGTAATTAGTACGTGGACCAACGCAAGTCATATTGGTAAAAGTAGCTTTTGTACGAGGAATAGTATAATACGTAGGGAACACACCATTAGCTGTGTTATCATTATTATCCGACTCAAAACCTTCAGAAGTAGAAATTGAAGGATTATCTGCAATTTGAGGATCTCTCATACTAACACCGAACTGAACTGTACCTGAAAAACCATTGTCAGTATCAAAATCATCATCTAATGCACGGTAAACAATTAAATTACGGCAGTTAACAGTACCACCAAACCATTCGATTCCATCATCACCTGAATAAGAAGTTTGTAAATACTCAACAGTTGTACCATTACCTACACCAGCTAAAGTTAAGCCATTGGTTTCATTGTTAGGAGCAAAAGCAATACCAGAGAATTCAATACGAACATACCGTAAAATACCAGAGTTATCAGTTGGCACATTACCACCAAACAAACCAGCAGCACCAAACAATCCACCTTCAACTTGACCGTAACCTACAGGGAAATTAACTGGAGCGCGTCCACAAACAATCACTCCACCCCAATCACCTGTTGCTCTAGAACCAGGAGCTTGATCCGAAGTGAAAACAATTGGTTGAACTGCAGAACCATCAGCAATAATTTTAGCGCCTCTTCTAACGATTAATACTGCTTTGTTAGAGTTGTTTTTGATACCTTGAACAACAGTACCTGGTTGGATAGTTAAAGTATAACCAGAATCGATATTTACTTGACCACTGATTTTCCATATTTTATCACTTGTCCAAGTAGTGTTTGAAGAGATATTTCCAGAAACAGTTTGTGTAGTTGGTTTAAAAGTTGTATTGTAGTTAGCATTGATTGGATCAAAACTTGCCCAACCTGCAGTCCAATCAGTTGAACCAAAAGCACCTCTATAAGATACTGGAGTTAAAAATGAGTTTGAAGTTAATTTCGAAGAACTAGTAAAGTTTGCACCTGATAATTGAACAGAACCTGTAGCAGGAATAACGGTAGCCATAGGATTACTTAAACTAAAGCCAGTTAAACCAACTTGAGCTAAAGTGGCTGTATCATTACTATGAGCTGCAAACCAAGATTTAATTGAAGCTAATGTTGAGAATGAAGTACCTGAAGTTAATGCAAAAGGAGCATTGGCATTAGTAGCTGTAATATGAGCAAATGTATTGTTTCTGAATTCTGATGAATCTGAAGTCTCACCAACTACTGTTTCGTTATTATCTATTTGTAAACCTAAACCATATCCAGTAAATACTGAGTTAAATACGTTTAATTGAGAACCTCTACGAATACGTAAACCTTTTCCACCGTCACCATTAGCAAATGCTTTGTAACCTGACGCTAAAGTACCGTTATAGTTTGTACGTGGTCCAACACATGTAACATTTGAGAATATTGCTTTTGTACGTGGGATAGTATAATATGTAGGGAAAACACCATTCGCAGTATTGTCATTATTATCTGATTCAAAACCTTCTGAAGTTGAAATTGAAGGGTTATCTGCAATTGAAGGATCACGCATACTTAATGCAAATTGTACAGTTCCAGAGTAACCGTTATCTGTATCAAAATCGTCATCTAATGCACGATAAACAATTAAATTTTTGCAATTAACTGTTCCACCAAACCATTCGATTCCATCATCACCAGAGTATGAGGTTTGAAGGTACTCCACTGTTGTACCATTACCTACACCAGCTAAGGTTAAACCATTGGTTT
>CAIVPY010000075.1 GCA_903907885.1 uncultured Bacteroidota bacterium | reverse complement strand
TTTGGCGAACAAAACATTGTTACAGATTTTACCTACTTATTTAAACCGGGTGAGAGAATTGGGATAATTGGGAAAAATGGTGTCGGAAAATCCACCTTCCTTAACATGCTTTTAGGTTTAGAAAAGCAAGATTCTGGTAGAATTATAAAAGGTGATACCGTTAAGTTTGGCTACTATTCACAACAAGGAATGCAGCTTTCGGATGATAAAAGAGTGATTGAAGTAATTACCGATATAGCCGAGTATCTTGAAGTAGGGAAAGGGCAGAAGCTCACTGCGACAACACTTCTCAAGATGTTTTTGTTTGATGCCAAAAAGCAATACAACTTTGTGAGTGTGCTGAGTGGGGGAGAAAAGCGAAGACTTTACTTGCTAACTGTGCTCATGAAAAAACCAAATTTTTTAGTGTTGGACGAGCCAACAAACGATTTGGATATTGATACCCTAAATGTACTCGAAGAGTTTTTAGAAAGTTATGATGGTTGCATTTTGGTTGTAACCCACGATAGGTATTTTATGGACACCTTAGTCGATTCATTATTTGTGTTCGAAGGAGATGGGTATGTGCGTCCTTTCAATGGCAATTACCAAGACTATTTAAATGAACAAGACGAAAAAAAGTTATTACAAGCAGGCAAAGCCCAAAGCAATACCCCAACTAACACACAACAAGCCACAACCCCTTCAAGCAAAAGCGATAAGAAAAAATTAAGCTATAAAGAACAGCGTGAATTAGAGTTGATAGATAAGGAAATAGCCCAATTACATGAAAGAAAAATAGAATTTGAAAATAGGTTAAGTTCGGGTTCACAAAACACTGAAGACATACGAAAATGGGGCGAAGAGCTGCTTTTAATCAATCATACTATCGAAGAAAAAGAGATTAGATGGCTCGAACTGAGCGAATAAACCTAATAGGTTTTATGAAAGATAAACTATCACTTACTAAAAAAACTTTTTATTATCATTTGAATTGAACCATTTGCCAATTACTTTTGTCTAAATATTAACATACATATTAATGAAAAAAATCTTGATTTTATTAGTTGTAGCTGCATCATCAGTACAACTATTTGCCCAAAGAAGCAATGTTGAAAGTGCAGCTATCTACTTGAACAGTAGTGTGAACGAAGTAGGGGATGCTAAAAAAACAATTTTTGAAGATGCTAAAAAAGCAATTGATTTAGCTGCTGATAACGAAGAAACCAAAAACGATGTAAAAATGTGGTTTTACCGTGCTGTTGTGTACGATACCATTTATCACAACCCAAATTTTATCAGCATGGATAAAGATGCGGTTGAAAAAAGCACACTTTCATACAAAAAATGTTTGGAATTAGATACCAAACAAAAATACGAAGAGTATAGCAGTATCGGTATTTTGAATGGCGCATTTGCCTGTTACAATGAGGCTTACAATGCCGCAAATTCAGGAAATTACGATAAAGCCTTTAAATTTTATAAGATGGTTTTAGATGTTATTCCTTTTGATAAAGAGAAACAATTAGCTAAAAACAACTTATCTGAAAAAAACATCTATTTTAGTATGGCATATTTTGCTTTGAAAGCCGAGAAGAAAGCGGATGCCAAAATATTTTTAAAGAGATTGATGGATTTAAATTATGACGACCATCTGATATACATCTATATGAGTAATATCTTTTTGGGCGAAAACGATACAGCCTCAGCATTAAGTTATATTGAGAAAGGTCGTAAACTTTATCCATCAGAGAAAGATTTAGTAAACTCAGAGTTAAATATCTATTTAGCTCAAGGTAAACAAGATGTATTAATAAATAAATTAAATGAGGCTATTGAGGCAAATCCTGAAAATCACGAATTGTTATATGTAAGGGGCAATGTGAACGATAATTTGGCTGCCGGAATGCTTCAAAAAGCTAAGCAAGCTAAAGACACAGCAAGCTATTTTACAAAGAAATCTAAACTTGAAAAGTTGCCTGCCAAAAAATTACCACTCGATAACAGTGCTAAGCAATATAAAACATTAGCAGATCAATTAGCTAAAGACAGCAAGGCAACAGCTGCAAAAGCAGAAACGGATTATAACAAGGTTATCGAAATTAATCCTGATTACCTGGATGCCTATTACAACCTAGGGGCTTTAACCAACAACAAAAGCACTGAAATAGTTGAAAAGATTAATGCTATCAATATTAATGGATTATCGCAATTAGAGTACGACAAAAAAGTAGCATCTTATAAAAAAGTACAAGATTCAATATTATTTGTGGCTTTAGGATATTTCAACAAAGCATTAGAAATTACAGAATCTAAACAAGAAGATACGCCCGAAAATAAAAAAGAAAAATACGCTTACATGGCCAGTATTTTATATTCGATGCAACAAGTGTATGCCAACTTAGGGGATGAGAAAAAAACCATCGAAACCAAAAAGAGGAGAGAACAATACGAGAACTAACTAATAGCAATAGGATAGAAATATCCTATTCTTTTTGTATATGCTATTTAACATAATATAAATTATATGTAAAAAGCAAGGGTCTTTAAAAGTCATATATTATTGGTAATTAGTCAGCTATTAACAAATCACCCACTTTTATGAGTTCCCCTGCTTGTATCACAATCACATTTTGACCAAACATAATTTTATTTTCTTGCGTTCTAAAAGTTGCCAATACTTTTAGGGGTTCGGTATTAATTTCTGAGCTGGTTTGATTAATACCAATCACCTGGCATCTGGCACATGGTTTAACACATTGTAAAATAGTTTTATGGATACTAAAAATCCTAAAATTATCTTCACAAAATGGCTCGCCACCATCAAACACTATATTGGGTCTAAAACGATTGATATCAATAGCCTGTTTCATCTTTAGGTTTAGCTGATTGAGCGATTGCTGCCCTGCAATTAATATCGGGAAAGCATCACTAAAACTATTGATATGCTTGCCCTTAGCAAACTTTTCGTCCACTTTTCTTTTGCTATCATTAGGCATATAATACAGCTTACAAGTATATCCCAACACGCTTGTAAACCATATCGAGCCTTCCAAAAATTCAATGGCATCACACACATCATCCCATATTTTAACCTGTGTTGAAGTTCCGTTTACGCCAAAAGGAATTTGAAACCTCTCCGATTTGTAATTAATACCAAATCCCGAATCTATTTGTTGTAGTTTGAACAATGCCAACTCTTTATGTTCCCTCTGTGTAATAAATTGCTTGTTTTCATCACAAAGCATCCATCGCCTATCATACGCCAAGCCACGAGCCTCTACCCTACTTTCCTGCAGAGAAATACCTCCTAGCGACTTTATTGGGTAAATAAATAATTGGCTTATCCGATACATGGCAAAATCATTTATGCAAGTATATACATCTTTATCTTAAATAGGTGCAATGCACCTATTTATTAGAGCCAAAAAAAAACACATTCCCCTTCGTAGTGAGTAAGGGGGGTGTTTTATATCATCCCTATAAAAACTCTGAACAAAAAAACACCGCAAACCAAGCAAAGATTCATTTTGCACTTTGATTCTTTTGTATTAGACATGAAAGTAAAATCCTGATCACAAATGATACAAGCGTCTTTATCGAGCATCTGGAAGCGATGCGTTTAAACTTCATGTTTTCTTTGGCTCTTACAACAAAAAATGCCATCTCAGTTCTAATTCGGTATAACCTTTCAAAATCAACGTAGGCCTTGTCCATAATGTAATAGCTGCCTTTTTGAATTGAAATTAAATCCAAAATATTTACGTCATGAATGGCCGCATTTGAAATGTAAATAAAATCCGGTATTGAAGTTTTTAAATCCAGTAAAGTATGAATTTTAATTGCCGCTTTTGTAGTTCTAAAGTTGGCCCACCAAAATACCT
>CAIVPY010000074.1 GCA_903907885.1 uncultured Bacteroidota bacterium | reverse complement strand
GTCGGGGTGGCAGGATTCGAACCTACGACCTCCACATCCCAAATGTGGCGCGATACCAGGCTACGCTACACCCCGAAACTATTAAAAAACTTGGCGGAGAGAGAGGGATTCGAACCCTCGGCACCAGTTTCCCAGTGCGGCAGTTTAGCAAACTACTGGTTTCAGCCGCTCACCCATCTCTCCTTATTGTTTTTTAAGGAGTGCAAATGTATGTAGTTAGATGTAATTCGCAAATTTTTATGTTAAATATTTATAATTATTTATGAATGGGCATAATAAAATTTGAAAGTTTTCTGTTATTCAGAGTTGGTAATTAAAATTTAGCACACTTTATTTTGCTTGGTAATCGGATACTTAATGTAAGCATTGCCTGCATATACCAATCATTGTAGCCTGGTTCTCCTCTTTGATAACCAGTCTTAAACTGAGGTTCTCCAGCAACTTCCCAAGAGCGATCAGCTAATAATCCTCCAACCCCGGTTTTAGAAGTTGGGTCTATATATTTACCACTTACATCATCTAAATAGTCTGTATATGTCCGCCTAAAGCCAACATTGGCTTCTAAGCATTTGTTGTGAGTGAATAACCATTTTATCCCAATTCCAAAAGGTATAGCAAATGAAAATTTAGAATAACTAACTCCTTCAGTCTGTAAGTCGGCTAAATCATAAGTTTTCCCATCAAATTTGGTTTGTGGATTAAAGCTAAATCCTGCAAAACCTAAATAAGTAAATCCAGTAAATTTAGCATCTCTTTTAAATGGACCAAATTTTAAGAAGTTGAATTCAATAAAGGACGAGTATTCGGTAATATTTGAAGTGAAATTCAAATTTCTTATTTTATTGGAACTAAAATTCTTGTCATCCCCACTTAATTGAAATGCGCTAAATTGATTTACCCACGCAAAAGAGGTTGAAATGTTATAACGTGCTAAAATGGAAGCAGCAGGTTTGGTTTCATTAAACGCTATACTTGGAGCCAAATCCCCCCAATAATTTGCTATTCCAGCCGATATTCCAACATCCCATTTCTGTGCAAACACAATGTTAGATATGATTAAAAGAGAAAAATAAATGATGTATTTTTTCATTTATTAAAAGTTAGGACAATCCATTCCTTTACCTCTAAAAATATATGATAATGTTATACCCCCCATGAAATATAAATCTTTAGTAAAAATTTTTCTATCACTTCTTGGATCGAATTCATTAAAATGTGTTATAGGAGGAACATCCGCACTTCTCTCAATTGATCTGTCTGATAAATCTTGTGCTTTTTGACCATACGAAGCTCCAACAACTCGTGCATCGGCATATTTTCCACCTACATCGTCTATGTAATTGCTTCCTGTAAACCTAACTCCTGCCTCAATACCTAAAAAGAATGATTCGCCTATTTTTTGTCTAAACCCTGCCCCAATTGGAATTGAGTAAACAGTTAAGTCATATTTTTTCAGGTTGTTGTATATCGTAGTTCCCTGCCCTTCGGTTCCCAAAGGTTGCAGTTCTTGCTCGGTACCATTTAATGTTGTTTTGGGATTGAAATTTACGATTCCAATTCCAGCAAATATGTAAGGTACAAATGGGCGAGAAGAATTTGATTGTAAATCATTTGGTAATAAATTATACTCTGCTTGAACTGAAAACTCAAAAATATTGCTGTAAAAATTTAAATTTCTCCAATATTGGAAATTACCATCAGGATTAGATAACGAAGGCGCTTCTGCATAATTTTTATCATCGCCAGATATTTTGCCATATCCAGCAAATCCTTTAACAGCCCACTTATTAGAAAAGTTGTATCTACCAAACATACTAACAGCTATATGAGTTTCTTTAAAAGCAATACTTTCATTGCTTAAATCGCCACTATAGTTTGATGCACCACCCATAATACCTATTTCTACAAACTGCGATTTAACGGGCTTTGTGTTTAATAGAATTAATAATATTAAAATAAATCTTATATACTTATATATCTGCATAGAAAGCAAAAATATGTTTTTTTAATAAACTACAAACGAATATTCTGTTTTGATATTACTTCTAAGGAAAAAACAGCACCATTATTTTTGGAAAAAAGATTATTACTGCAGCTATTAAAGCCATGATGCTAGATATTAATACAGCTCCTGCGGCCAGATCTTTAATCAATCCCGCTTGAGAGTTTTTTTCGATAGTAAATAAATCAACAAGCTTTTCAATAGCTGAGTTCAAGGCTTCTATTGTTAAAACAATACCTATGCAAAGTATAATCACAAGCCATTCATTATTTGAAATATGAAAATATAAACCTCCAAGAATAGCAAGTATTGCTACAAAGATATGTATCCTAACATTATGTTCTTTTTTAAAGAACCACATCAGTCCTGCAATTGCAGGCTTAAATGACCCAATTCTTTCATTAATTGAAAATGGCTTAGGTTTCATGATATTTATTGCCTAAAGTTTCTATTGTCGTAACCCCACATTAATTTCTGACGAAGTGTACTTAAATAGTTTTCATCATTCATTCTCACCAAATTAAATTTAAAATCCGCTTTTCTAATAGCCAGTTGTACATTATGTTTAATACTTTCAGATCTTGAATCAAGGGTTGCTAAGAAACTACTACTTCTTCCTTCAATTTCAAAAGAAATGATATTTTTATCAGAAACTATAATAGGTCTAACATTTAAATTGTGAGGCGAAATAGGGGTAATAACAAAACTCTCGCTAGATGGGTACAATATTGGCCCTCCACAACTTAAATTATAACCTGTGCTGCCTGTGGGACTTGAGATAATTAACCCATCGCACCAATATGAATTTAGAAATTCACCATTAATAAATGTATGAATGGTAACCATACTTGCGGTATCTTTTTTATGGATTACAAAATCATTCAAAGCAAATTTTACACCTGAAAAAATCTCAACATTACTTTCTAGTTGCAAAACCGTTCGACTATCAATTGCATAATGCCCTTTTTCAATATCATCTATTGCTTTGCTTGCTTGAGGTGCTGATACACCTGCCAAAAAACCCAATCGTCCTGTGTTGATACCCACAACTGGCAGGCCTGAGTTGCGGACAAACTCTATGCTATTAAGAATAGTACCATCTCCTCCAATGCTTACTAAATAGTCGAATTTATAATTAATGAAATCAGAATAACTATCAAAAGTTTTTATTTCTTTATGTAGTCTTAAACCATTTTTAATACAATCTTCATAATATTTACGATAGATAACAAAATCTATTCTCTTTTTTTCTAAGCAATCAAAAAAATGCTGAATTTCAGTAAATTTTTCGTCCTTAAAATATCTTCCGAATATGGCTAATTGCATGTTTTAAGTATTAATATATTTTATAAGCCAATTATATTTACTTTCTTGATTTTCATCTATTTCATTATGGCTTGAATAATAAATTTTGTGATTAAATCGTTTGAATGTAGCTAAGGTATATTGCAAATCCAATGAGTTGAATTTTAGAGATATAAGCTGCAAGTTGTTATCATCTGGTGATGTATGTAATTGAGCGTGTAAAATTTTCAATCCATTCACTTCACTTATGCGGGCTATTTCAGCCAAAGAATAATTTGAGATATTGGTTTCTAACACTATAACTCCACCTATATGGTTGAGTCCACTGCTTGGATAGGTTAACATTTGCAACTCATTTAACACCACACAACCCAAGCAGATGTGGTTACTATCAACAACGGCAATTGATGATAGCATATTGTCATTCATTATTTTTAAAAGTTCGAAAAGATGCGTTTCAGGTTTAACATTAATGGGTTCTTGAGTTGATAGAAATTTCTCAATTTTTTCATCAACCTTATCTAACAAATTGTTCTCATATATGTATCCTAACAATTTATTATTCTCAACTACTGGCAAATTATTAATACGCCAATCTATCATAAAATGAAGAGCTGCATCTGATGTATCGGATTTCTTTAGTGGGAAAACCTCGCTAGAAATTAATTGTTGAGCAAACATATTTTATACATCAAATGTATAAAAAAACCATTTTACATGATTTTTATTTTTCAAGATAAAAGAAGTGTTGTATAGTATTTTGCTATAAATTACTATTGGGGGAAGTTATGATTCTTCCAAATTATAAATTTTCTGATATTACAAGTACTTAACTTGCTACCAGTTTGAGGCATATTTTTGCAACCAGTGAAAGAAATAGCACATATTAAGTTGCCTGTTGATGTTTGGGTTTTTACATCTGTATAATTATCCAAATTAATATTGCCCCCTTTGTTGCCCGCATTATGACAACCTTTGCAATAGGTGTTAATTACAGGACTAATATGCGTGCTGTATAATACATTGGCAGTATCGCATGCATTTGTGGTACATGTTCTGTTTTTTGAGCCTTCTTTTATCCATCTTTTAATTAAATTGATACTAGCCGTATCCATGGCTGGTTGTTTGTAAGGCATTCTTTTAGAAGCAGATGTAGTGGTTATTGTTGATACCAAAGATCCATTTCGAGCCAGGCTGTATATTGATGAATAACTAGTTAAAACCAATCCCTCGGCACGGTCAACAGCATTATGACAACCCGTTTGAGCGCAATTGGCCAATATCAGTGGCAAAATTTGAGAACTAAAACAAACTGAATCATTAGTAGGCGTTACAACTGGATTATCTATAGGATTGCCCGAACCAATTGGAATTTGAGTTGTTTGGTGCTTGCAAGTGGCAAGTAGGATTACACCTAAAAGAAGAAATATTATTTTTTTCATGATTTATTACATACAATTATACTGTGTTTTAACTGAAAATCTAATTAAAAAGTAATTTACACTTATTAAGTTCGGCAAAAACCTACTATTTATATACAAGTGAAAGTAGTCCGCAGATGATTGTTTGGTTTCAATATGGGAAATAATTATTTAAAAACGAAAATATGTTTTTTTTGTAATATTTTGAATATCTATTAATTATAATTTTTGGCTTAGAAAATGTAAAGGTTTTTAAACAATTATAACCAATTAT
>CAIVPY010000073.1 GCA_903907885.1 uncultured Bacteroidota bacterium | reverse complement strand
TCCTTCAAGGTTTATGCCTATGGTATTGTGTTTAACAAATGCTTTTTCGGCATTGGTTCGCAGCCAAACCGAATCTTGATATGGCAAATTAAAAGGATTGCGAACACTGTCTAAGCTATTGCTAGCCCAACGTGCATAATGAAAATGTGATACCGTGTCTTGAGCGGTGGTGCTTGGGTTTAAAGGTGCATTTTTAGCTAGCATAGCCCTATACTCCAAAGTATCTACACTGTTTACAAAAAGTATTTTGGTTACTACATGGTCGGCTGTTTCTTCTTTGGTAACAGTGGGCAAAGGTGCATCGCATTTTTGAGGGTACAAGAAGGACTGAAAGATGGTTTTCTTGACTGGTTGATGTATGCGAAGCCTTGTATGATAATTGCCCGAGACGTCCTTTCCACGGGTACTATTGCTAAAATTTAAAGCTAATGGAAAAGATATGGGATTTTCAGTAGGATAATCTTCCCAATAACCCTTACCCGACACATTGTTGTTTAATGCTGATATGTGTGCTGTTAAACTCCATTTGTGCATATCGCAAGGATAAGTCCAACGATAAAGACTGTCTCCACTTTTTTCTTTTCTATAAGTTTTTAAACCTATATAACTAGGAAATGAATCATTGATGTCTTTATTCCCATTGCCATTTAAGTTTAATTGAATATAATTTACGGTTAATGCAATGTCGCTAACATCTACATAATCATTTATTAAATAATACAAATTATCATCCGATTTAATGGCATTTACATTTCGTTTAATGGCATTTGAAGCATAATTAGCAGTACGAGATGTGCTATGATAATCATAGGTTAAATCAAATGACTGAATACCATTTTTATCATTTATTGTAGGATTATTTTCCAACAAAGTATAATTGGGATTTATGTACTCTCTATCTTTGCTAGGTTCACTATCATCTATTTCAATGGTATTGTGCATCCAGTATTTGTTTGTATAATCACTTTCTTTAGATGAAAAATAAGGAGCATCTACAGCAAGAGGTATTGATGCCAAATCTTTATCACCTGCATATATCATAAAGCTTCCCATGTCATCATCTTCATGTGTGCCATCACGCTGAAGATTAATAAAGTTGTATGCCTCTTTGTCTATTGCTGCTCCCTTTTCGCATAGCATGTGAAAAGTTTGTTTTGATATTGTGTTTTCGTTTCTTAAAACAATGTTGCCAGAATTTTCACTATGGTAAGGACTTTCAGGTTTATTAACAATGCCTGCGCCCATTGCTAAAATGTAGTCACCTCTTAAATCATAATTATCTACAGGAATGAAATCGGCATTGCTTTTATAGTTATATTCACTATTGCTGCCAAGCACACCTATAAAATTGCCATTGTCTAAACTAGTGTTGTCATAAGAAGGTAATTTGTGGTCTTGGTTTTGTATAGACACATACCATTTTAGAATGTTCTTGTATTTTTGTTGAGCTAGGTAATTTTTATCGTTAGCAGTTGGTAAAAAATTATCAGCCGCACGCAAGTAGGGAAACCAAGCTAATTTGGCAAGGTAACTAAAATATCCTGGTCCTTCGGCATAGCCTGACGTTCCATCGCTATTGGTTTGAGGAACATCCACAGAACCCAACATATTGGCATGATTTCCTGCAAAAAAATTATCTTCAATGCCATCTTCGCCAAACCATAACACCGTACCGCCATCTGTGCCGTGTGCTCTTTCGTACCAATTACGTGGACTATAATTGGGTGCATATTCAACTTCAGCTTCACCACCCAAAAAATTCCAAATAGAACCCCAAACACCTACCAAAAAACTTGTTTCTGTTCCTGCATCGTTTAATACAATGGCAGCCATACCTAAGGCACTAGCGCATATAATGCCGTGATTCTTTTTCCAACCCATGCTTGAGTTGATAATATCGTTTGACTGTTTATACAAATTGCGAGCAAATTGCCGTAGTTTATTTCTAGGGGTACATTCTAAGCCCCACGAAAAAGGACCTACAAAAAGACATGTACTACAGTTTTGACCATTCCTATCTTGGTCTAAAGGCGCAATAGCACCACCAGCTTTTAACAAATCATACGCTTGTAGATATTGCACCAATTGAGCTGCTTTCAAATGCACTTTACCGCAATCGCTACCACCCCAACAGCTTATCACATTAGGGTTAAGATTGCGTAAGCCCCTTTTGGCATTTTCGGCAAACTCATTTCTATCATAAGTACTCATCAATTTGAAAGTGTCTTTACCCATTGAAGTAGTATCATATTTTAAACCTACAATGTAAATAACAGCGTTGTTCTTAACCCAAGCAGGGTGTGGGCATTCAGCATTTTCTGCGCATTTGCTTGGTTCTGCACTAATAGCGTTTTTCCAAATGCTTTTATATAAATCAGCATAAGAATTTTGCTTAAAAAATCTATCACCTCCAATAGGAGGTATACCACTTTTTAAATTATGTACTATACTTGTAATTGCATTATCCAAGTTGAAATCATCACCTTTCACAAACATGGTATATGGATTACCATATCGCATACCTTCTTCTTTTACTCTTTTCCTAAATAATTCTTTAGGTGCATCAGAAAAATCAGCGTATTCGCATTGGGTATATACTTTCGAATTAAAAATCAAAATAAGCAGTAAAATCGCAAATATTTTTTTCATATAATTTTGATTTGTTAAAGTTTCAAATACCAATTTTTACCACCTTCAATAGATATTTTCGTGAAGCCGTATTGCCAGTTGTACAATCCATAAATAACATTTTTTATGTTTATTGTTGTACCATAATATAATTTATTATTTAACCTTACAGTATCAATATAAAAAGCTTCATTATTTAGATAATAAGGATAGTCCCCATGACTTATATTATTAATAGTACACACCAATTGAGTTTTCTCCGAATTCCCATCTAGGCCATATTTGATATTATATAAATCTTTGTTATTACCACTATAAATAATATCAATAGTTTCATTTTTATCCACTTTTGTTCTTGGACAATCACCACCTTTAAGACTGTTTCTTAATGTTTCGATATGAATATTTTTTCCTTGTCCTATCAGAGTTGCAGTATCATTGGCATCGCTAATAAATACCAAGGTATCTGTGCCTGTGTAAGGTATTTTTGCCTTATCGGCATCAGAAATATTGTAGTTGGTAATAACATCACTAAGGTCGCCACAATCGGTTTCGCTTCGCTTGCAGGCTTGTGTAATAAAAAGCAAGTTAATGATGGTAATGTAAAGTAGTTTTGATTTCATAATGAAGGTATAAGGTTAGTTTTAACAAAGATTAATTAAATGTCTGCACAAAAGCAAGATATATTTTTGTTTATATAACCATAAAATTGGTATTAGTATTCGTTTTTGTGTGGTGTATGGGGGTGGGGTGGTTTTCATCATGTGTTTGATTAATTATCTATTCAAAACTATTTTTTACTTTTATCAATAGCCATTTTATTTTTCAAGTCATCAGCAAAAGGCATATTATCAAAATATTATTTTTATGTTTTTTGCGCCTTATGGTTAAAAATAACCATACTAAAATTGACACATTAAAATAGTATGATTTGAAATTTACCGCATCAAATATGTGGTGTCTTATTGCATAAAAAAATACCCATTAATGGGTATTTTTCAGATTCAATTATTAAGAAAAATTGCTTGAAATTGAAGAAAGAAATCATAGCTCAAAAGAGCTGCAAATAGTTGTTAATAATATAACAGGCAGATAAAATAAATTACTTAATCCTGCAATAAATCAACCATATGTTCGGGTTTTGCATGTTGATATTTGGCGGTGGTTGCTAACTTAACATGACCGACCGCCACTGCCACTGCCTCTGTTGGCTTTTTCTGTAAAAGGAAATTTGTAATAAAACTTCGTCTACCAGTTTTCCATGCTACCCAATCATGTTTAGGTTTTGTTTCTTTCAACCTTTGATTGCCACTTTTAGAAGTGATGGTAACTTTTTCTGTTAAGCCTGCAATTTTGCATACCTCTTTCAGTTGGTCTAAACTTCTCTGATAACTTTTCATTTTCAAATTCCATTTGTATTTCTTAAGTATGGTTTCAACTTGGGCGTTGCAAGGTGGACGCGAAAAAATATCCTTATTTTCAGTTTTAGTCCTTTGAAATTCAAAATACTTATTTCCGTTGGCAGATTTATATAAATTTTGCTTGTTTAGCTTAGTAATATCAGCCCAATCCACCCCAGTATAACAAGTAACTACAAAAATATCCCTTACTGATTCCAAATGAGGGTGGTCTGACAAATCAACTTTTTCTATTGCTTCAATTTCATGGGGCAAAAGGGCG
>CAIVPY010000072.1 GCA_903907885.1 uncultured Bacteroidota bacterium | reverse complement strand
TTAATTATATGTGATATAATGCTTCCTGATATGCAAGGATATGATGTGTTAACGGCTATTAAAGGAAATGCCAAAACTTACAAAATACCATTTGTCTTTTTATCTGCATTTGCCGAGCCTATAGATATTAGAAAAGGAATGAACTTGGGTGCTGACGATTATTTAACCAAACCATTTACAAGCTCCACTTTATTAAAAACCATAGAAGCTAGATTAGAAATTAAAAAAAAGAATGAACAAATAGATATTACAATAGAAAATGACAAATGGCTTTCTGTTTTTAGCGGTAACTTTAACCATGAATTTATGACACCATTAAATGGAATAATAAATTCTATCGATTTGATGAAACGAAACCAATTAAAAATTGATCCAATTGTTATAGAAGAATTAACTAGTGCTATATATGCCTCGGGATATAGAATGATGAGGAACACAAGAAAACTTGTAATATATACCTATTTAAGTAGTTCAAAAAAGCAATCGACTACATTAAAGAAAGTAAGCAATTTGAACGAGATTTTAGTTGATTCGGTTAATCAACTTAAAAAGCAATATTTTGATAAAAAGATAAATATCAATTTGAATATTTGTGATTCAACATGCGATATTTTGGGCAATTATGAATACATAAAATTTCTATTTGACGAATTGCTTGATAATGCCTATAAATTCAATATTGATAACTTACCCATTGAACTAATATTAAAAGGAAAGGCTGCTAATAAATTTTTTTTTGAAATAGTTAATTATTCTAGTTTAGAGGAGAATGAATTAAATATTACTTCGGTTAAGCCCTTCAAAAGATTCCATTCTCAACTAGATATGAATGGCCTAGGGCTTGGATTAAGCAATTGCAAATCAATATGTGAATATTTATCGTATGCATTTGAAATCGAAAATACGGATGGTTACGTTAAAATTAGAATTGAGTTTTAAATAAAAAACTCTAACTACTAATTTATGTAGCAATTTCAATTATTACATTGCATTATTTCGCACTAGATATGAATTCTATTTACAACAAATCAATTGGTATTATTGAAGATAACAACGATTTAAGGAAGACTATAGCTGACTTCATAAGGCTTAGTGACGAGTATACCCTATCATTTTCTATTTCAGATATTAATAGCCTTAATGCGTGCAAAGAACGGCCTGATATTATTTTGTTGGACATACACTTGAAAGATAAGAATAGTTTAGATATGCTTTCCGATATCAATCAAAATTTCCCCAAAACACACATTGTGATTATGACTGGTGATAAAAACACTAATCATATATTGACAGCTTATAAGTATGGGGCTAGTGGATTTGTATATAAACCGTTTTATTTAAGAGAAATTTCTGAAGTTATTAATCAAATAGTGGATTTTGGATGCTATATGCCACCGCTAATTGCACGTACACTTATCAAATTGATTTCTGATAAAAATATCAATATTTCATTACAAGAAAAATACAATTTAACTTCTAAAGAACTTCAAATTATTGACCTAATGAATAGAGGCTCTTCTTACAAGGAAATGGCTATTAATTTGGGAATAACAGTGCATGCAATAAACTATCATACAAAAAATATTTACTTTAAGATGGAAGTAAACTCTCAAGCCAAATTAATGGCACTTTTAAGTAGTCACAATTACAATTAAGTGCTAAAACTACTTAAAAAAGTC
>CAIVPY010000071.1 GCA_903907885.1 uncultured Bacteroidota bacterium | reverse complement strand
TCCTTCAAGGTTTATGCCTATGGTATTGTGTTTAACAAATGCTTTTTCGGCATTGGTTCGCAGCCAAACCGAATCTTGATATGGCAAATTAAAAGGATTGCGAACACTGTCTAAGCTATTGCTAGCCCAACGTGCATAATGGAAATGTGATACCGTGTCTTGGGCGGTGGTGCTTGGGTTACTTACGTTTTTATGAAGGCTTCGGGTGATGGAGGTGTCTTTGCTATTCACAAATTTGATAGTAGTTGTAACGTGGTCGGCTGTTTCTTCTTTGGTAATAGTGGGTAATGGTGCATTGCATTTATAAGGTAATAAAACAGTTTGAAAAATAGTGTTTTGTTGATCTTGTTGTACGCTCATTTGAGTGTGATAACCTACATAGGGTACCTTTTCATTAAGGTTCCTTGTTTTTGTTAAATGATTAGGTTCTATTACAGAAGAATTACCATGAATAGTTTTAACGGTTCCTGATGTTGAGTCAGTATATGGTAATACAATTGGGCTATTTAAATTTCCATTTAACACAGCCGTATGAGCCATTAAATTCCATTTGCCTGTATAGATTCCAGTGGATGTTTGTGTTTGTTTAAATAAACAATTGTTAGTCCAATTGAAAAACCTACCACTATGAGTACAACTCCCTTCTGCTATATTACCATTCCCATTAAACTGTATTTTGGCCCAATTAGTTGAACCTAATGTGAATTTATCGGACAATAAATAATATAAGCCCTCTTCGGAGTTTACTGACAAAGTATTTCGGTTAATATTATAACTATCTGGCAGATCAATATTCAATTCTACTTCCTTATAATAATCATTATTTTCCTTAATTGTCGTAACTGGAGTGCTAAAATTTTGCTGATAATCATTTAACTTATAACATTGTGCAACATTATGGTGAGAGTGTTCTCGTGTGTTAAAAACATAATCCCAACCTAAATATGGAGGGTCAATTAATAAGTCATCATCATCAACCCTTAGGCTTGCTATTCCACCCATGTCTATATCTTCATGTGTTCCATCACTATTTGTTGCAGGTTTATCCACTGCATAATCATGCTCATATAACATGTGATAAGTATACTTTATACCCTTATTTTTGTTTCTTAAAATAATATTGCCAGATGCTGCATTAACATAAAGTTTATCTTGTGTTATTTCACCTCCACCCATTGCCAACAAATAATCTCCTCTTAAATCCAAATTATCACTAGGTAAATATTTCATATTTCCTGGATAATCGGGCTCTCCTAACACACCCATTAAATTACCTATGCCATAACCTGTGTTATCATAAGTTGGTAGTGTACCATCTTGATTTAAGATTTGTAAATACCATTTAAACATATTGGTATATTTTGTATTGCCTAAATATGATTTGTATCTTGGTATAAAATTATCGCGAGCCCTTACAAAAGGTAAAAATGCTTTTAAGACGTAATTGAAATAACCAGGGCCTTCGGCATAACCTGCTGTGCCATCAGAGTTAGTCATAGGTACATTATCAGCTCCTAAGCTGTTAACATGGTCTCCTGTAAAAAAACAATCTTCAATACCATCCTCTCTGCTATCACTAAAAGCTGAATAACCTCCTGTTCCCATTCCTCTATAATTCCAGTTTTGTGGATTATAATTTGGACGAGGTATGTTGGTACCCTCGCCCCAAATCCAACCTAATAAATAATTACCCCAATTTGTTTCAGTACCTGCATCGTTTAAAACAATAGCTGCTATACCCAAAGCGCTGCCGCATATTATCCCATGGTTCTTTTTCCAACCACGAAAACTATTTATTACATCCTCTGCTTGTATATACATATTGCGAGAAAACTCTCTTAGCTTACTACGGGGGCTACAATCCAATCCATTTCTATCTCCATCGTTTGGGGGTATATATCCACCGGTTTTAAGTAAATCGTACGCTTGTAAATATTGAATTAAATCAAATGCTTTAAGATGCACTTTCCCACAGTCATCTAGAAAATAGCAACTTATAATATTTGGATTTAAGTTTACTAAACCGTTTTTTGCTCTTTCTGCAAATTGGTTACGTTCAGTCAAATTCATCCTAGTAAATGTATCTCTATCATTTACTTTACTGTATCTAAGACCTATCAAATATATAATGGCTTGATTTTTTACCCATTTGGGATGAGGACAGTCAGCATCTTCAGAACATCTGCCGGGTTCATAATGGGTTGTATCGTAAACGTAAAGGTCTCTATAAATTTTTGAATAGTCATTATTTGCATCACCATTACTATCAACCCCATTAATAATATATTTTATCAACTTAGCTGTATCGTTTCTAAACGACCAATTATCTTTTCTTCTATTGAACATGGTGTAAGGATTACCATAAGTCATGTCTGCTTCGGTGTATCTTCCTCTAAACATTTCTTCGGGTACAGATGTTTCGTAAGGGCAATTTTGTGCGCTGACATTTGACAACAAAATTAAATTTAAAAAAAATAAAGGAAGAAGTGATTTCATAATTTTATTGATATAAAGTATATACTAATGTAGAATCTATTTGTATTCGGATAATGCCATATGATTTATTGTAAATAAAAAATGGATCTGTTTCTTTTTCACCAAATATTTTACGCCCTAACAATATTTTATTACCACAGGGTATAGAATAAGTATATCTGCTTGTATCATTATATATTCCTAATCTGGGATTGTATTCTGTAATGTCATTCAAATTTGTATTAATTCTAATATCATTATACTTATCAATATTCAGTCTGTATATTATATGAAATAAGTTACTATTAGAACTTATATATTCACAATCTAGATATTCAAAGCTATAACCATCGTATTTGGGGCAGGCTGGGTCGTTACCAACGTTTACAGTACTATTTAGTATATAATCATTTTTGCCTTGCCCAATTAAAATAGCAGTGTCGCCTTGGTTGCTAATAAACATTAAGGTTTCATTACCTGTATAAGGTATTTGAGCCTTAGTACTATCAGCTAATAAAAATTTATAGCTTTTTGAAGTATAGTTGCTGCATGGGCTTTCGTTTCGCTTGCAGGCTTGTAGAATAAAAAGTAAGCTAAAGATGGTAATGTAAAGTAGTTTTGTATTCATGGTTTTCGTAAGTTTTCACAAAGGTTAACAAAAAGAAAACACAATTACAAGGAAAATCGAAGAATGACTAGTTATTTGTGGCTGTAAAAGCTATTTTAAAAATAACAATTTCTATATAAATAGAAGTTGTGCGTTATGGTTTAGGAAT
>CAIVPY010000070.1 GCA_903907885.1 uncultured Bacteroidota bacterium | reverse complement strand
CAAACCATTTGATATTAAAGTAGCAGGAAAAACCATGAACCTTTCAGGTTCAACCGGTTTAGACCAAAGCATTGACTATACTGGTACTACCCAAGTGGCACTAAAAGAATTGGGTTCTGCAAATACAGCCCTTAATTCAGTTTTAGCACAACTAAATCAAAAGGCTGGTAGCAATATTAAGATGGCAGATAATATCAATGTAGGATTGAAAATTGGTGGTACATTCACCAATCCAAGTGTATCAACTAATTTGGCTGATATTGCCAAAACCCAAGCCAACTCATTACAAGGTCAGGCTAGCGATTTTGCTAAACAAAAAGCCAAAGAACTTGAAGCCCAAGCTCGAGCTGAAGCCGATAAACTTAAAAAGGAAGCTGAGGATAAAATAAAAACAGAAGTAGACAGACTGAAAAAAGAAGCGGAAGCGAAAGCCAAAAGTGAAGGAGATAATTTGAAAAAGAAAGCGGAAGAAGAGGCTAAGAAAAGACTTAAAGGTTTGTTTGGTAACTAAAAAATAATCTTATTTTGTTAATACACTTTCTTCGGTTTAACTATTTATTTTGCAGAAATAAAAAAAACGAAATAAATCAACAGCATAAAAACTCATATTGAAAAAAAATTTAAATCATAGTTATAAAAACACTTAGCACTATTCTATTAGGTGTTTATCGTTAATATAGAGTATTAAAGGCTAGAAAACTACACATTAAAGCTAGAAAAAAAGGCAGAAATTTTGGTTAATATTCATGGAATCAAAAGAATTATTAAAAAAATATAAAAATTAGCTTTTTTATTTTTTTCTATTTCATACATTTGCAACCCTTTGTACACTAATTTACAATTAATTAACACGAAAACATTCAACAAAACAAATATATAACATGACTAAAGCAGAGATTATTGCAGAAATTTCAACTAAAACAGGAGTTGACAAATTACAGGTACAAGAAGTTGTAGAATCATTCTTTAAAGTGGTTCGTAACAACATGGTAGAAGGAAAAAATGTTTACTTCAGAGGATTTGGTTCGTTCATCATTAAAAGACGCGCTAAGAAAATAGCTCGTAATATTTCTAAAAATACCGCAATGGTAATTGATGAGCATTACATCCCAGCTTTCAAACCTGCAAAAACTTTCAGCGACAAAATTAAGAAAAGTGAAGCTGTTAAAAATACAGCTGCAAAAAGAGAGCGTGAAGCCAAACAAGCATTAAAAGAGGCTGAAGCATAGGCTAATTAAATGCAGTTAAACAAACTTCATATCATTGTAATTATAACACTGCTATCGCTAGCAGGGATTCTTATTTATCTAAATTTTCGTTCTGCGGAATCAGAAGTAAAAGAAACAGCTCCATTGGCAGAAAATGCTATGTGGAAAGAGTTTAATTATAATGAATATGCTAAATCATGCAAAGATTCAGTTTCTGTTTCTTTAAAGTTTAAAATTGATAGCCTTGAACAAATTATTGCCAAAGACAGTAATAATTATCAAGCCGTAGCTACCATTTCTAGATTTTGGGATTCGGCAGGATTTGAAATCGTTTCGGCTCATTATTTAAGCAAGATTGCTAGTAGATTAGGCGATGAGAGAAGTTGGATGACAGCAGGTTTAAAGTATTATGATGTGGCAAGAATTAGTGAAGATACAAGCAGACAAATTTACGCCCAAAAAGAGGCCATTAAAGCCTTTGAAAAAGTAGTTGCATTAAACGAAAATAATGTTGATGCTAAAAATGCCTTAGCCATTTGTTTGGTACAAAACGACCTAGATATTATGAGAGGCGTGCAAATATCGAAAGATGTTATCAAACGCGATTCAAATAATATTGAAGCCAATTTAACACTAGGAATGCTTAGTGAGAGAAGCGGTCAGCTAGACAAAGCAAGGGCAAGATT
>CAIVPY010000069.1 GCA_903907885.1 uncultured Bacteroidota bacterium | reverse complement strand
TTGAAAGATTCTCTGTAGAACTCCACCAGTAGCCGTAGCCCCCAACTTCTTCGAATGGTCCAACGAGGCTACGGGTGCCGCCCGGCAGGCCTGCAAAGCCGCTGTTGTTATTACCTCCGTTATTGGGAGTTGTCCAATTAAGTGTTCCGGCCTCCTTCATTTTCCCCCCGGCTACTAATGAACCACCCAAAGCAGTCTCCAGTATAGTCCACTCTGCATCACTGGGGACATGCCAACCCTGTGGAGCCAAGCCCCTTGGGTCGTTTACAGCATACCAGTTATAAAGCTTGCCGTATTTTGTGCCATTGGATGCATCGTTACCATAATAACACCAAGCACCGGTAGTTAAATTTGCCCAAGCTTTTTTGTCTTGTACCTGCGGAATTACATCGCCATTGCGGTAGGTACTTACATTAAGGTTTTTGCTTGTCCAAACTTGGGTGCCAATAGTTACGGTTTGGGCATACCCTGAAGTCGAGAACAGTATTACAGTGAGCACTACAATCGTTAAAATTAAATTGTTTTTTTTCATGGTTTATCTGTTTTAAAAATTTGCCCCTACTCTGTTTAAATGGCTAAGAGGATTTCGCCTGTTAAATTTATTGTTTTTTCTTTTTCTTTTGTCTTTTACCAATGAACGCTAACGTATATATTGTCGTGCATATGAATATAATAAGTTATAGCTTTAATATTGTCTCCTTTATTATCAATTAGCTAAGTAAGCTTATTCAAGATTTTAAATCTCGTTTAGTAATTGCGACAATACAATTAAACTTAGATGAATAACAAATTACCCAATTGTACACCAGCGCCATCAGATCAAAATATAAGTACCCAAAACAAATGCCTGATACATGTTTGCAAGCGGCCATCCTAGACTAAACAATTTCCTTACCCCCAATCATCTATCTTAAAGCTAGCTTTTATTCAGCTTCATTCTCACTTCTCTACATTAAATATTATTATTATGGCACATCTGCCATAATAATAATTTCTCTTACAAGCATAGTCGCAAAAACATTCCTCGTATTATATACTTAATTAGTATCGAATGCATACATTTTCTACCGGTGCTATCATTTCTAGGTTATTAAATTATTGGCTTAAAATGAATCTATCTCTATAGCACTTTTACGCAATTCAGCAAGCACAGCCTCTTTGTTTACCAACCATGCGCCAGGCCAGGATATTAATTTATAACTAAAATTGGTCTTTTGTAATAATTGAGGCAGTTCTTTTCTGGCCTGAGTGCAAGCAGTTTCTCCATGAATCTCCTCGATGGTTTTTATCTTCGAACCTCTCTCAATTCCTTTATTGTCAAGTACTGGCTTACTACAATGCTCAGTCAATTGCCATAACCCATCTTCTAGAATATGGTTTGGATTGGCTACAAAACTGATTAAATGAGAATCAATGTGCAGTTCCCAGTAGGGCCGGCTGCCTTCAAATAATAAAGCCTAGCCAAATAATGAATGTTCGGTATCGTCAGGCCGTTGCTTTGTGGCAAAAATTGCCGCTGTAAATGATGCCATAATATGATGTTTTATTGGTTAAAAATTTTTCTTACAAAAGCTCTATATAATACACCCCACTATTATTCCGTTTCATATTTTTTACCGAAAATCCCAGAATCGATTGAGCTGTCTCCTCAATAAAATCAAATTGATCCCAATAATTAGGTATCCCCGGAAATAATATGGAAGATCCAGAGGCCTTAACCACCTGAATCCGGAAACGATTGACCAGGAACAGTATTGAGTACCAACGTTCTTCCTGGTCAAACGAAAACGGCGAAAGGTGGTCAAGGTGACCGGATTTTCCACTAGAGTAAATAATAACGAAAAAAATAATTAAAGTCAAGCACTCTACTATATTAAGAAAAATAGAACTTAGAATTCAGAAGTAAGAAGCCGATAGCGTAAATGATAGTGTTAGATTGTAACAATATTATTTCTTCTTTGATGTCGTGTCAATGGTCATAACGGAGATGAGTTCCAAATCTTCTTTTGATGTTTCCATCAAAGCCTCATGTATACACCTTTTCACAATTCGACTATACTCTCGTTTACTTACCCATTTTCCATCGGTTAATTGGTAATAGTGTTTGTTGGTTGAACAGGATAATAACATCAACATTGAGAACAAACAGAATAAGACCTTCATAATAATCAGGATTTATTGCTGAATCTACAGCGAATAAAGAAGATTACTGAGCAATAAAAAGTTAAAGTGATTATTTAAAGCGCAGGTGATACTTGAATATAGTTTGGCAAATTTGTGCCAATCAAATTATCGGAACACTGAGTTAATCAAACAACGAATTCACCAAATCATATAAGTGAGCAAATAACTGAATGTTTTCAAATGACTCACCTTCAAAATGAGATGATGTGATTCTGGGTAATCCTTCTGGTTGTATGGACACTGAATCGAACAGGTCTGAATACTGTTGTAACCAGTCAGGAACAGAAGTGAGAATTTTGAAATCCTCTATTGCTTTCTCACAATGATTGTCTTTTATTAGGTAGTCAATTCTTTCTGTCATTATTACAAGTTATTCCTACTGTCTAAATATTCTTTCAAGTACAGTCTGTCTGGTTCATAGAAATCTTCAGTCTCGACCGTGTCTTTCACATTCTTTGCGTAAACCTTTACATAGTGCCAATAATAATGACTAAATTTCTTTAGGAAATCACAAATGTTTTGATAGTCATTTATAAGCAGGTGAACTTCTTCATTTTTCTTCAGTGGTAAGTAACCCTCTTCTATTTTTTCTAAAAAATCAAAGTTGGTATCGCAACGAAAATATTCCAAATCAAGACCGAACTGTTCATATTTAACCAACCAATTCAACATATCATTTTCATCATCCTGTTTCACTAGATTAAAGTCTATAATAGCATGTGAGGCATCTTCCTCTTTTATTATGTAATTAGTCACATGCTCAATTTCATTATAGGTTTTTTGAAACTTATTGATAAATCCTCCATACCCATAATACGATGAGATATTTTCTTTCAGTTGATTGTATTTTGATAACCAGTAAAAACAATCTTCTTTTCCAATTTTATTATTGTAAGATTCTTTCAAATCAATTAACGCATCCTCACATTTTTGTTGATTAATTGAGTAATCAATATTTGGAACAAACTTCGCTTTGTCATCAGTATAAATCGTATAAGTTATTTGATTTGAAAGTTCCCAATAACCTTTCTCTGGCATCATAAACAAACAATGATAAATGTCTGTAACATCACCATCCTTTTCTTCTAAAATTAAACTTAGATATTCGTTAGATACATTCCCAAAGAATGAATATCCTTTACAACCTTGGTTGGTACATTCTTCCGAACCACAGTAACCTAGGGATGGAATAAGTTCAGTATCCCCCTTAGATTTAAATTCTCTGAAGACATCTTCAAGTTTACCAATAAGAACTGATTTTGTAGCTTCCTGATAGGTTCTATTATCATCCAAAACCATTGACAACATCTCTGTGTCCATGTTGGATATGTAGTTTAATATGGTTTGTTTGGGGGTCAATCTTTTTTTAATTAAGTTGGGAATTTATCTGCTCTTTTTCAAATAAATTTTTTGTTTATTGTTTAACTCGAAAAAAATTTAAAGTAGCATATACT
>CAIVPY010000068.1 GCA_903907885.1 uncultured Bacteroidota bacterium | reverse complement strand
TAAGCGAATTTCAAAAACTTTTGGTGCAAACTATAGACGAAGCCCAAGTGATAATTACCCTTTCGCCCGAATACAATTGGAGCATCACCCCTGAGTTGCTAAATATGTACCACGCTTTGGGTGTAAAAGATTTTGCCCATTTGTTTCATAATAAAGTTTTTGCCTTTGTGGGTGTTTCGGCTGGCCGTGGAGGCAAAGCGCCATGCCTACAAATGATGCAAATTTGCAACAAGGTGGTTAGTTTTACGGGTGGAATGTCTGTGGTTTCAGCAAAAATATTTGAATCGCACGAAACCAAAAACGTGCTAGATGAACATGGCAACTCAACAGGAAATGCCATATACGACAAAGGCTTGCAAGACTTCACAAACTATACCATGGCTGTAGCTGATAAGTGGTTTAACTAATTTGTATTAGATTTAATTTTGGTGATTTGATAAAAACTGAACAAAAATCATCATTGCTCTTTTCTCAATTCTGTTAATTTTGTCAGCTATAATAAACCAAATAACATGACATACAGAATAGAACACGACACCATGGGCGAAGTGAAAGTGCCCGCTGAAAAATATTGGGGAGCACAAACTGAACGTAGTCGCCAAAACTTTAAGATTGGTCCTGAGGCTAGCATGCCCAAAGAAATTATCTATGCTTTTGCCTATTTGAAAAAAGCTGCTGCACATGCCAATACTGAATTAGGGGTTTTACCAAAAGAAAAATGTGAACTAATTAGCAAAGTGTGTGACGAAATATTAACGGGTATGCACGATGGAGAATTTCCATTGGTTATTTGGCAAACGGGTAGTGGCACACAAAGCAATATGAATAGCAATGAGGTGATTGCTAACCGTGCACATGTTATCAATGGAGGTAATCTGATGGACGATAAAAAAGTGCTTCATCCCAATGATGATGTAAATAAATCTCAATCGTCAAACGACACCTACCCCACTGCGATGCACATTGCAGCCTACAAACAAACAGTTGAAATAACCATTCCAGGAATGGAATTGTTGCGTGATACCTTGGACAAAAAAGCCAAGGACTTTATGCAAATTGTAAAAACAGGTCGTACCCATTTTATGGATGCTACCCCTCTTACCTTAGGCCAAGAATTTTCGGGCTATGTACAACAAATCAGCAACTCAATCAGAGCTATAAACAATGCCCTTGAAATGGTGTTGGAATTAGCTTTGGGAGGCACAGCCGTTGGAACAGGATTGAATGCACCTAAAGGTTATGATGTGTTGGTGGCTAAAAAAATTGCTGAGTTTACTGGTCATCCTTTTGTAACTGCTCCAAACAAGTTTGAAGCATTAGCAGCCCATGATGCCATGGTAGAATTAAGTGGTGCTTTAAAACGCAGTGCCGTAGCATTAATGAAAATAGCTAACGACATCAGAATGCTATCAAGCGGACCTCGCAGTGGCATTGGAGAAATTGTAATTCCTGATAACGAACCAGGTTCGAGCATTATGCCAGGCAAAGTAAACCCAACCCAACCTGAAGCCATGACCATGGTTTGTGCGCAAGTAATGGGCAATGATGTAGCTGTGAGCATTGGCGGTATGAGTGGACATTTTGAATTAAATGTATTCAAACCTATGATGGCTTATAACGTATTGCAAAGTGCTAGATTATTAGGTGATGCATGTGTAAGCTTTAATGACAAATGTGCAATAGGTATTGAACCTAATACCGACATCATCAAACGTCATTTAGAGAATAGCCTAATGCTTGTAACCGCATTAAACCCGCATATTGGCTACGAAAACGCAGCTAAAATTGCTAAGAAAGCACACAAAGAAAACAAAACCTTGCGCGAAGCAGCAGTAGAATTAGGCTTGCTAACTAGCGAACAATTTACTGAATGGGTAAGACCAGAAAATATGGTTGGAAACCTATAGGATATATTGGATGTCGGAAATTTCTTTCCGACATAAGAACTGAATATTTATAACTTAAAAGAGGCTACCAATAGGTGGCCTCTTTTGTTTAATAATAATCAATCTATCTACTGCCTAAATCAAAAAAAATCTTACATTTGCTAATGAAAGGTCGGTGTAATATTTGAAAAAAATTAATACTAATTTTATTACAGCTGAACCGCTTTGTCAAAACCAGGCTTTTTTACCTTCGTGGGATTTTGGGTACTTGTACCCGGGACATTAGAAGGTTGCGACTCCTGTGGAGGCTAAATCCTATTCATTTACGGATTTTTATCAAAAGCCGACCTTTCTTTTTTGAATCAATTTGCCTATGGTTGGTGTTATAGTGCAGCGTCACCAACCATATATTCTTGCTCACCCACTATCCTTGCTCTCGTAAGTGTTAAGCGAAGCGTCACTTGTGAGCCTAAATAATCAAAGTTTTTAACTTTGTAAAAAACATGACCACTTTGAGTAGTCTAGTGTGAAAGACATGAGCGATATTTACTACGAATTAATAAAAAAAAGAGTTTGTAACTCATTCTAAATAACCCGTGTTGAAGACACTTCATTTCATTGTAAATCTGTAGAGCGCTTTGCTAACTAAGAATAGTGGGAATTGCGTTTTGAAATGAAGATAGGCAGAAACAGCCAGAGGCTTATCAATAGACTCACTAGCGGGACGCTAGCGATTGCGGAAATTACAGACTTATTATGCTAAACTATAATATTTGTTGAGGAAAGCTCTGTTAAACATATAATCATTTATTAAAACCCTTATTCAGGAATTAATTCAAATATGTTTTTATTAGATGTAAACCTTAAAACTCCATAACGCAATGTTTTATAAAATACACTATCATTTGCCATATTACTCCAAGTGGAGGTTGTGTCGTATTTTACACCCAATATAGTTGTAGATTTAATTGGTGGATAAGGCATGATAAATTGATTTGGATATTCATCAGCTATGGTCAAATTATTTATTATTATCCTAAAACGGCTATTTAAAGAGGTATTTTTATAGTAAAATAACATAAAGCTATTGCCATCAACACTATCAATAAAAGTCAAATATTTTTGTTCTAATGGGATTTTAGAAGGACAATCTTCTTGAGTTGTGGTATAGCTATATGTTGTTACTAAGTCTGATTTATGGAAAATAACTGTATCCGTTTTATTTCTCAAAAATCTCACTTTGTCCTTTCCATTGTATGGAAATAATATTGGAATGTCACTCTGGTCAACTCTAGTAGGTGAATTTGTAGTTTCTTCACATTTGTTGCAAGCAAATAGAAGTAAGCTGCAAATAATGGCATATTTCAGTAACATTAGCTTTGTCGTTAATATTTCCTTTGATCTATAATTCAGTTTACCAATCATACAATTCCCAATACAACAAAGAAATAAAATAATTACATATCATTGTATAAAAAACATGAGCAACTGGACCGAAGCAAACAATGCCTTGCAAAAAACCTTTCCCCAACTATCAGTAGTCTTGTGAGCTAGATACTGGCAGGGCTGACTACGGATTTAAAATGAAAAAAGAGTTTGTAACTCGCCTTAAATAATTTGCCTATGCTTGGTGTTTAGCGAAACGTCACCAAGCATAATTAAGCGTTTGGTGATTAACACCGTACGAAGGCATAGGGTCTATTTATTTATCTAAAGTTTTAAGGAAACTTAGGGAATTTGCTAAAGTCGGGTTTGCGTTTCTCTAAGAAAGAGTTTTTGCCCTCTTTGGCTTCATCACTTAAGTAATACAATAAGGTGGCATTACCTGCCAATTCTTGAATACCAGCCTGCCCGTCAAGCTCGGCATTAAAGGCAGATTTAAGCATACGCAAAGCCACAGGGCTTTTATCCATTATTTTGTTACACCATTCAATGGTGGCATCTTCAAGCAATTCTAAAGGAACTACTTTGTTTACAAGTCCCATATCCAATGCTTCTTGGGCATCGTATTGGTCGCACAAAAACCAAATTTCACGTGCTTTCTTTTGCCCTACAATTCTAGCTAAATAACCTGCACCAAAACCACCATCAAAACTACCAACTTTAGGACCCGTTTGACCAAACTTGGCATTATCAGCAGCTATTGTTAAATCACAAATCACATGCAACACATGTCCACCACCAATGGCATAACCTGCCACCATAGCAATTACAGGCTTTGGTATCCTACGAATTTGCATTTGTAAGTCGAGTACGTTCAAACGAGGTACACCATCATCGCCCACATAGCCACCATGCCCACGAATGCTTTGGTCGCCACCGCTACAAAAGGCTCTTCCGCCTTCGCCAGTTAAGATTACCACCCTCACATCTTGGTTCTGACGAGCCAATTCCATGGCTTCGCTCATTTCTTGCACCGTTAATGGTGTAAAAGCATTATGAACTTCAGGTCGGTTAATACTGATTTTGGCAATACCATTATAGTATTGGAATAAAATTTCTTTATATTCTTTTAAAGTGGTCCAGTTATAATTTGATTTCATGTTTTGTGGTTTAAGTCGCTTCGCAATATACAAAGCCTATATTATTTCTTTTTCTGATCTTTGGTTTTAATCCAAGAATCTAATTCATTTCCATTTGAATAAAATATACAATGTTGCTATTTATCCTTTAGTAAAACATCATTTTCATACAAAATACGCTCCCACCCGATTTCATGTATTCGCTGGTTTCTATTTCATAAATCTTGTATCCACATTGTTTTAGTGCATCAATTGCGTGGGTGCTTCCCTTCTGCATAATGGCTGCTTTTTTACCATTCCTATCATTATTAATTACGTGAGCATTCAAACAAAAAGTATCTATAGCTTCCGATTCTGGAATATAATAAATCTTCGAAAACAATTGTTGTATATTGGCTAAGCCAACTGCGGTAAACGCTTCTTTACACAACATTACTTCATTGGTGCTTAATGGAACAAAACACGTATCTAAATGGTAGAAATTAGGATTAGGCAACTCCAAAGTTACAATGGGTACCTGCAAAGTTTCAGAAATTTCTTTATAAGCTTTAGGGTCGCTTCTATGTCCAAACCCACCGTACAATAACCTTTTTTGAGGATGAGGAATGGTATCTCCCATTCCTTCAAACATGTTTGCAGTTTGTAAGTGAATTGACTGATAGCCTAAAGACTTAAAATAGTTTTCAAAATAAGGTACTTCTTTTTGACGAGAAGGGTGTCGCATCTTACTTATCACAACACTTTTGTCGAGCCAAGGAAATGTTTGGTTGGCGCAAAACACCATGTCTTCACAGCCTTCAACACCCTCAATAACCAATACCTCTTCTATAACATTTTCTTGTTTCAATGTTTCGTAAACGTCTTTTAAATCGTTCCATTGTTGTAAAGCTAATGCCTTATCTAATTTGCCACTTTGCCCTTCCATGTGGGCATTTTTCACATCAATAATATCAAAATAAGTGGGGCTGCACATTAACACTTTCAATGGTTCTGACCGGGAAGAAATATTGCTAACTTGAAGACCTTTAACATCATCATGGTAAATTTTAATTGCATTTTCAGTTGACATAAGTAAATATATTAATAGATTGCAAATCTATATGAAGACACAAATAAAAATTGGAATTCTTTGCTTTAGTTTATTATTTATTTCGATAAACACTATAAAAGCTCAACAAAACAACAATGCTAAATTTCATAAACCAGCTTATCAAACAGTTGCCGAAAAGGCAATGAATAAAAATACTGCTGATCTAAATAAAACGGATTTGTATAAATCTTTTCCCTCGCAATTTGTAGTGCCAGGTGAGTTTGAAGAGTCGCAAGCTGTTGCTATTTCGTGGGCTTTTGATTATAACAACAATGGCGTAATTATAGGTGTGGATACTACTGCCCCTTATGGGTATATATCTGAGCAATTATGCGATGCAATACAGCCCGAATGTGCTGTATGGATTAGAATAAACAAATCCAAAGACAGCACAACCATTCTTAATTACATGAAGAGAATTGGCAAACCACTGTATAATTATAAATTTATTGTAGCCGTTGGAGACGATTGGTGGACGAGAGATTATGGCCCTATGGCATTTTATTATGGCAAAGATGATAGTATTGGATTTACCGATATGAAATATTATAGCGGAAGGGATTTAGACAATCAATTTCCTAAATTACTTGCTGCAAAGGTTGGCTATAAAAATTTTGTTACCAAACTGGATGCCGAAGGAGGCAACCTAATGGCGGATGGTTTTGGAACTATGTTTTTCAGTACAGTGATTGGCGAAGAGAATGCAGATTCGCTTAACAAAAACCCTAAATGGAGTGAGCAACAAACACTCGATACAATTAGAAATGTATTTAGCTGCCCAAAATTAGTTAATTTAACTAAACTTTCATGTGATGGAGGAACAGGACATATTGATATGTATACAAAATTACTTGATGAGCAGACTATCTTACTAGGACGATACAATTCAGAAATAACTGCTAATGATAAAAAAGTTATAGATGATAACAGAAAAGTAATGGAAGGATTAACTTCAACATATAATCGTCCATACCGTATTATCGATATTGAAATGCCAACTGATGATGATGGCAATTACAGCAATACTACATGTGAACAAATAGATCAGGATGCTCGAACTTTTGTGAATGGAATAACTGTCAACAAGAGTTTTATTTATCCATCATACTATGACGGGCTAACAGGAAATGAGGAACAGCATAACAGAGTGTTACAGTACTTGTATCGCCAAATGCCAGGTTACAAAATGATACCTATTGATAGTAGAGACATTACCACAGGTGGAGGGGCAATACATTGTATTACCATGCAAATTCCAGTGGAAAATCCGATACGTTTTTGGCATCCTTCAGTTGATGGATTGCAACCTATTATTTCTAAGTACCACATCTTAGCTAAAATCACTAACAAAAGTGGTATTAAAGATGCAAAGTGTTATTGGAAAAAAAACAATACCACATGGAACGAAGTAATCCTAAGCGATAGTTCTGGATATTTTGTTGGAGATATTGCTTTATCAAACCTTACAGAGAAAGACTATATTCAATATTACATAAAAGCAACTAGTAACAATGGCAAGGTTTCTACCAAGCCTATCACAGCACCTGGAGGTTATTATTATTTTTATTTTAAAGAGCCTACTTCTAGCATAAAAAATATAACTCGACAATCAAATAATATATTTGAAATGTTTCCTAACCCCGCTAAACAACTAGTAAGTTTAAAATTTACTGCTTCCGAAAAAGAAAGTATTCAAATAATCATTACTGATTTATCGAGCAAAGAAGTATATAGCAAACTCGTTCAAAATACAGTTGCTGGTGCAAATGAAGAAACTATTAATTTAAATGGCTTTAACAGTGGCATGTATTTTTGTACCATTAAATCAAATGATACTGTTATAGGAACTAAAAAACTTGTGGTAATGGAATAACATTACCACAAGTTGATATATCTATTTTCGCTGAACAATAAAAACTTCATGCTGTATGCTACTATCATATGCATCAACAGCGGTTTTATGAAACACAACAGATAGTAAATCGTTGAATAGCAACGAATCTTTGATAGGTGTAATACTAGGTATATAAAAGTGCGAATCCCATATCATTAGGTCCTTTTTTTTCATTGTTAGATGCGGTTGTTCGAGATTTAAATCCCATCCTTGTCTTATTTCGTTTGGATTAAATGCATCTTTATTCAAAGCATAAGAAACATAAGGATCAAAGCAAAAAATAGTTCCCGTTAATGGTATCATATCTTTCTTCATTTTATCAATACCTTCATCAATCAATCGTGTTTCTGTATTAGATAAATTTCTATACAAGGGCTGCAAAGTACCCATGCACATTTTATAAAAAAATACGATAAGAAAACCATAATAGAGAAACGACCTAAAAAACACTTTTGTTTTGATTAAAGATAAACCATAGGCTACAATAAGTGAGCAATAAGGTATGATAACGCCCATCACACGAATTAGGCCTGCTGAGCCCGAAACGCCTTTCCACCATATATAAGTGTGAATAGAAAAGAAGGCAATGGGAAAACCTACAAGTAGAAACAACACCACTATATTAATACCAAAATCGTTCTTGTTTTGGATGATATTTATAATTCTAGTGAATACTAAAATACCAATTGATAAAACCAAAAATATGAAATAATATTTGCCAAAAATGTTATCCCTTTGATTGATATAATGTAGCAAACTACCATTACCATAAATGCTTTTTCCTGGATTGTAGGGATGGTGATGGATAATCCAAAGGGCATCATTAAACGTAAAATAAGTACTTACACAATACAGCAAAATTCCAATGAATAATAAAGGTATGAATTTATATTGTTTTATTAATACCAAAACCACCATCATGATAGGCAAAATCAAATAACCTTCTTGCCTAGCAAAAGGCAAAAACGAAGCTACTAAAGCTGCTAAAAAATATTTTTTGTTAAGCAAAGTCCATAGTATAACAGCCAAAAAAAGTGAACACAAAACCTCTGTTAGCGCAGTAGGCAACAAAGCAAAATACACTGGGGTTAAAACGCTAAGCAATACTATACACCAGCCTTCTTCAATGTTTAGTATTCGAGCACATTTGTATAATATAAATGATGTGATTAATGCGCAGCAAATGTTAAAGATATAAACAGCCTGCATACCCATGGCAGCAAAAGGAGATGATAAAATAACAAACATAGGCTTGGCCCACAAATCCAAAAAATTCTCGGGATGAATAAACGCATATTTTGCAAATAAGTAATGGTTTATACTGTCTCCTAATTCTAATGAATTATTGGGCAAATTGAATGCGTACATACACAACAAAACGCAAGTAATAGCATAAATTAAAACTACTATTTTAGATTCGTTTATTTTCATTTCGTGTTACTAAATATATTTTTCGCCAAGCCATAAATCCATAGATAGATAATAGCGAATAAACTACGCTCAATAAAAAATAACCCATAAGATTACTATTGAAATATAAAACTGCACTTAGCAAGTTTAACACCACCCAATACAGCCAACCACTAAGCACTTTTCTTGTTTCTTTATAAGTAGCAATAAATGAAAAAATGCTTAAACTTATATCAAATAAACTTACACCCGACTTGATGACTGTAAACAAATAATAACTAATAGTTGTAATGATAACACCAACAAAAAAAACAATTACTTGCCTATTAAACGACCAATTAACAATATGGATGTGCTTCTTTTCGGCTTGTTTCCAATACCACAAACCATAGAACCCCATGGCAGTATAAAACATATATAAGAACATTTGTCCATACAGTTGGGTGTGATAGAAAACCACCATTCCACACACAGAACAAAGTATACCAAACAACCAACACCAAATGTTTTCTCTGATTAAAAACAAATTGTAGAAAAGAGTGAAAACCACTCCAAGCCACTCAACAACGATGAAAGGATTTAGATAATTTGAAAGCATTTATATGGCTGCGAAGTAAATTTATATTGACAAATTACCACAATAGAATACATTTGCTTCGTCTTTAGGGGTGGTTGTTTAAATAAAACAGCCTGAGATTATACCCTCTGAACCTGCACAGGATAATGCCTGCGAAGGGATAAGACCGACTTCAAAAAAAGTTTCGGTTCTACACAGAGTTATTGGTAAACATTTATGGTTGCAGCAACCCTTTTCTGCAATTTTGTTTAACATTTTTTTGTTTTTAAATTATTAATGAACACTTTTTATCGCTTAATTGGCTTGTTATTGATTAGCCAAACTGCTATGGCACAAACCGATTCGCTTAGCTCTAAAAACTTGCAAGAGTTTGTTGTTAAAGGAATCAAAGCCAATCAAAATTTACCTATTACTCAAACTACATTAGACAGGAAACAAATTGAACAAAAGTATTATGGGGCCGACATTCCCACTTTAATCAATCTCACACCATCTATTAACTCGTATAGCGATAATGGAATGGGCATTGGTTATAGTTATTTTAGGTTGAGGGGCATGGACCAAACCCGAGTAAACACAACGGTGAATGGCATACCTGTGAACGACCCGGAAAACATGGGTGTTTACTTTAACAATTTTGCCGACTTGGCAAGCAGTGCCGAGAGCATTCAAATTCAAAGAGGTGTGGGCACATCAACCAATGGAGTTGCCAGCTTTGGTGGAAGTGTGAATATTTTAACCCGCAACCTTAGTAACAAACAATCGACTACTGTAAATTTAGGTTATGGCTCATTTAGTTCAAGCCGTGCAACGGTTGAATACCAAAGTGGTTTGATAAAAAATAAGGTAGCCATATATGGACGAATGAGTAATATACAAACCAATGGCTATAGAGACAACTCAGGCGCACAGGTTACAAGTTATATGCTTAGCATAGGATATTTTTGGAAAAAGGCTGTTTTGAAATTCAATTTGTTTAGTGGTTATGCTCAAAATCATTTGGCATATAATGGCATTGATGCAAATATGTTAGCATCAAATCGAACATACAACCCAATAACACACAACGAGCAAGACGCATTTAAACAAACCTTTTATCAATTGCAGTATTCGTACAACATAAACAGAAAAAGTAACATTACCTCATCGGCTTATTTTGTAAGAGGCGAAGCTCCTAAATTTCAATACTCTTTTGATTCAAGCTCGGGTTTAGTGCCATATCGTTACTTAAATTTACCTGGAAACGATACCGCACAAGCCATGACAAGCTATCGATTAAACCAATATTTTGTTGGAGCTTTTGTTAACTATCAATACAAAGCAGGTAAGTGGGATGCTATGGCAAGCTTGCATGCCGATGCTTTTACAAGCGATCATTTTTTAAATGTTGAGTCTATATCAATACCAAATACATCATTTAAAACAAATCAAAATGCCTTCTTCAATACGGGTTATAAAAACGAAATGAGTGGAAACATAAAATTGAATTATAACATCCTTGAAAACACAAGTGCTTTTGGGGATGTGCAAGTGCGAAATGTAAGCTTTAATTATAGCCCACAAACGATGCAGTACAGAACCAACAACGATAATTATAATGTAGAAAACATGAGTTGGACTTTTGTAAATTATAGAGTGGGTTTACGTCATGCTTTCAATAAAAACATAAGTGCTTATGCCATGTATGGACGCAGCAACCGTGAGCCAGCAAGAGTTGATTATTTTAAAGACGAACATCCTTATAGCGATATCAAACAAAGCGATATAAAGCACGAAACGGTAAATGATTATGAACTTGGAGCTGGCTATAAAAACAATGGTATTATGGTAAACGCCAATTTG
>CAIVPY010000067.1 GCA_903907885.1 uncultured Bacteroidota bacterium | reverse complement strand
AGAAGGTAAAACAATTGCACAGTCAAACGCTATATATGATGAAGAAGGTAATTTTGTTGATAGTAGAGTAAAAGCTAGATACGAAGGTGACTTCCCGATGCTTGAGCCAAACAAAATTGATTTCATGGATATTGCTCCAAATCAGATTGTTTCAATTGCTGCATCATTAATTCCTTTCTTAGAGCATAATGATGCGAATCGTGCTTTGATGGGATCGAACATGCAACGTCAGGCTGTACCACTTTTAAGACCGGAAGCTCCGGTTGTGGGAACTGGTCTTGAAGGACGTGTGGCTCGTGATAGTCGTAACTTAATTGTTGCTGAAGGAAATGGTGTTGTTGAATATGTTGATGCTAAAGAAATTCGTGTCCGTTACGAACAAACTGAAACTGATAAATTAGTTAGTTTTGGAACTGATACTAAAACGTACGACATTATAAAATTTCGCAGAACCAACCAAAATACTTGTGTTAACTTAAGACCTATTGTTAAAAAAGGAACTAAAGTAACAAAAGGACAAGTAATGTGCGAAGGTTATGCAACGCAGGGTGGCGAATTAGCAATCGGACGAAACTTGAAAGTTGCATTCATGCCTTGGCAAGGATATAATTTTGAGGATGCTATTGTTATTAGTGAAAGAGTAGCTAAAGAAGATATATTTACTTCATTGCATGTAACAGAGTTTGAACTTGAAGTTCGTGATACCAAACGTGGTGAAGAAGAATTAACAAACGATATTCCGAATGTTAGTGAAGATGCCACCAAGAACCTTGATGAAAACGGATTAATTCGTGTTGGCTGCGAGATTGGTGAAGGCGATATCCTAATCGGAAAAATTACTCCAAAAGGTGAAACTGAGCCTTCTCCTGAAGAAAAACTTTTACGTGCTATTTTTGGAGACAAAGCTGGTGATGTAAAAGACGCTTCATTGAAAGCTGGTCCTTCATCTGGTGGAATTGTTATTGAGAAAAAACTATTTGCCCGTGCCAAGAAAGAAAAATCTTCACGTGCCGAAGAGAAAATTAAAATAGCTAAACTTTCTGCTGAACACGACAAACATTCTAAAGCAATTAAAGACATTTTAGTTGAGAAATTGTTTGGTATTCTTTCAGGTAAAACATCACAAGGTGTGTTAAATGTTTATGGAGAAGAAATGATTCCTAAAGGAACCAAATTCACCATGAAAAACTTGAACGATGTTGACTATACAAACGTAAACGCTACCAATTGGACAACTGATTCAGAGAAAAACGAAGTAATTCGTTTAATTTTGGGTAATTATAAAAACAGATTGAACCAAGAAATAGCTGCTTTCAAACGTAAAGAATTTGCTGTAAGCGTAGGCGATGAATTACCAACTGGTATATTGAAATTGGCTAAAGTTTACGTAGCTCAAAAACGTAAATTGAAAGTAGGGGATAAGATGGCTGGACGCCACGGAAATAAAGGTATTGTTGCACGTATTGAACGTGAAGAAAACTTACCATTTATGGAAGATGGAACACCAGTTGATATCGTATTGAACCCGCTAGGTGTACCTTCACGTATGAACTTAGGACAGATTTACGAAACTGTTTTAGGTTGGGCAGCTAAAGAATTAGGAGTAAAATTTGCTACGCCAATTTTTGATGGTGCAAGTGATGAAGATGTTTTGCAATATACCCGCGAAGCTGGCATACCTGATTGGGGTAAGACTTATTTATACAATGGATTGTCAGGCGAGCGTTTCGATCAGCCAACCACTGTGGGAGTAATTTATATGATTAAATTAGGTCACATGGTTGATGATAAGATGCATGCACGTTCAATCGGACCATACTCATTAATTACACAACAACCATTGGGTGGTAAAGCTCAATTTGGAGGTCAGCGTTTTGGTGAGATGGAGGTTTGGGCACTTGAAGCATATGGTGCATCTAACATTCTACAAGAAATATTAACCATTAAGTCGGATGATATTATCGGTAGAGCTAAAACATACGAGGCTATTGTTAAAGGTGATAATTTACCTCAACCTGGTATTCCTGAATCATTCAATGTATTGGTTCATGAGTTAAGAGGCTTAGGTTTAGATTTAACCTTAGAATAATTTGAAAATTTGAAAATGAGTCAATTTGAAAATATTTCAATTGACTCGTTTTCAAAAAATAAAAATTATCAAATCTTCAAATTTTCAAATTGATTAATTAATAGACATGTCAATAAAAAAAGATCAGAAATTAAAAAGTAATTTTACTAAAATTCGTATTGGATTGGCCTCTCCTGAGTCAACCCTGCAACGTTCTTTTGGTGAGGTAACAAAGCCAGAAACTATCAACTACAGATCATTTAAACCAGAGATGGGTGGATTGTTCTGTGAGCGTATTTTTGGCCCGATAAAAGATTACGAATGTCATTGTGGTAAATACAAACGTATTCGTTACAAAGGCATTGTATGCGATAGATGTGGTGTGGAAGTTACTGAAAAGAAAGTGCGTAGAGAGCGCATGGGACATATCAACTTGATCGTTCCTGTTGCTCATATTTGGTACTTCCGTTCATTGCCAAACAAAATTGGTTACTTATTAGGCGTGCCTACTAAGAAACTTGATATGGTGGTTTATTACGAACGTTATATCGTATGTCAGCCAGGTATCAAAGATTCAGATGGAGTTATTATCAATGATTTGTTAACTGAAGAAGAGTATTTAGATATTCTTGATTCGTTACCAAAAGATAACCAAATGTTAGACGACAACGATCCTAAAAAATTCATCGCTAAAATGGGTGGTGATGCTTTATGGTTCATGTTATCTAGAATTGATTTAGATGCTTTATCATTTGATTTACGTAATAAGGCTAGCAACGAAACCAGCCAACAACGTAAAAACGAAGCATTGAAGCGTTTGAAAGTAATCGAAGGATTCAGAAACGCTCAAGAGCGTGGAGAAAACCGTCCTGAGTGGATGGTTGTAAAAATCCTTCCGGTAATTCCACCAGAATTACGTCCTTTAGT
>CAIVPY010000066.1 GCA_903907885.1 uncultured Bacteroidota bacterium | reverse complement strand
TCTCAGTACCAGTGTGGGGGGACATCCTCTCAGACCCCCTACTGATCGTAGCCTTGGTAGGCCGTTACCCTACCAACTAGCTAATCAGCCGCATGCCCATCCATATCCGCCTGAGCTTTCACAATATTAAGATGCCTTAACATTGTGGTATGGGGTATTAATCTCTCTTTCGAGAGGCTATTCCCCAGATATGGGCAGGTTGCATACGTGTTACGCACCCGTGCGCCACTTTCAAAGTCATATTGCTACAACTTATCTCGTTCAACTTGCATGTATTATGCCTGCCGCTAGCGTTAATCCTGAGCCAGGATCAAACTCTTCATAGTAAAAGATTTATTTGATATTGACTATTATCAAGGACTTTATTTTTCTTTGTGTTAAACAAAGGTTCACTATTTCAATTCTTCAAAGAACTTTATATCTAAGCGCCTTTCGGCAGATATTTCAAATTTCAATTCCTTTAATGTTTTATTCTTAAAGGGGGTGCAAATGTAATCTTTATTTTTTTATTGTCAAGTTTTATTTTAAAAAACTTTTCAATATTTACATTTTGCAGTTTTCAAAAGAACAATTTTTTCTCGTTAGAGGGCTGCAAATATATGCAGCTTTTTTTATTTGTCAAGCATAAAAAAAAATATTTTTCAATCATTTAAAATATCAGTAAATACGATACTTGAAATGATATAATATGCTTGCAATAAATAAAGAACATTTTACCCTTTTCTTATTCGTTAAGGGGATGCAAATGTAGGATTATTCTTAAAAAAGTAAAGTACATTATTACAAAATAATCGTAATATGCTGTATACTTAGTGATTATTTTTCAAATTCTACAAAAATAGGCAACGTGTGTAAAAGCTTCATTTTACTAATACTTCAGGCCCTTTATAGTGAAAGTGATTATTTATTAGTGTGTTATATCTTTTCATAGGCTAAATGACCGCTTATAGGCCATTTAAAGACTTTTATAAAAAACACTTCTTAGTAATGTGCTATTGTTTATTTTCGCTCCATATAAAACAGTACATATATATATACATGAAAAAGTTTTTTGCTTTACTTTTGCTATTAACCGCCATTCTGAAGGGCTATTCTCAAAATGATAGTACTATTACATTGAAAACCTTTGCACCAGAAAGCCAGCATTCGTTTTCTTTTCAAATTATTGGACAATCTTTAAATGCCTATCATTATGGAAAGGTGGCCATTGATGATAAACTATCAGGGCAGTTATTAGATAACTACTTCAATCATCTTGATCCGCTAAAGGTATATTTTACCCAATCAGACAGTGCTTCCTTTGAAAAATACAGGAATCAATTGGATGAAGACTTGGTGCAAGGGAATTGTAATGCGGGGTTTGACATATACAATGTGTATCAACGTAAGGCTGAAGACAGAATTAAATTTGCTTTAGACCTATTGAAGCCAGGCATGGACTTTAGTAAAATAGATTCTTTTCAAACCAATAGAGAAAAAGCTGCTTATGTATCAAACACAAAGGAGCTAGACGAATTGTGGAAACGTAAAATTAAATATGAAGTGTTATCTTTAAAGGTTGATGGCAAGAGCGATACGGTGTGTGTTGACATTATTAAGAAGCGTTATACCAATCTTTTGAAGCAAATGAGCAAGACTAAAAACGAAGATGTTTTTAGCTTTTATGTAAACGCATTGACTGAAATAGCTGATCCTCATACGAACTACTTCTCGCCACGCATGGCTGAAGATTTTAACATGCAAATGAGTTTGAATTTGGAAGGCATTGGTGCTACCCTGCAAACTGAGAATGAATACACCAAAGTGAGAGAGGTAGTGAAAGGTGGGCCTGCTGACAAAAGCAAGAAAATTTCGGCTAATGACAAGATTGTGGCTGTGGGACAAGGCAAAGATGGTGAAATGGTAAATATTCTTGATTGGAGAATTGATGATGTAGTGTCTTTGATTCGTGGCAAAAAAGGAACAACGGTGCGACTTGAAATTATTCCGCATGATGCTACTGATAACAAAACAAGGGTAATTGAGATTGTGAGGGATAAAATTGTATTGGAAGACCAAGCATCGAAATGCAGCATTAAAGAGTTTAAACACAATGGAGTAAAAAATAAATATGGCATACTAAACATTCCTACATTTTACCTTGATTTTGCTGCAGCTCAGCGAGGAGATAAAAACTTTAAGAGTACAACAAGAGATGTTAGACGTTTGTTAGATTCACTAAAAGGAGAGAAAATAAATGGTTTAATCATTGATTTAAGAAATAATGGTGGTGGATCATTACAAGAAGCCATTGAATTAACGGGTCTATTCATAAAAAAAGGACCTGTGGTGCAGGTGAAAGATGCCAGTGGATACACTAAAGTGGAGGAAGATAGAGATAGTGATGTGCTTTGGGATGGGCCTATGACGGTGTTGGTGAATAGATTCAGCGCTTCGGCAAGTGAAATTTTTGCTGCTGCTATGCAAGATTATGGCAGGGCTATTATAATAGGTGAACAAACTTATGGAAAAGGAACGGTTCAAAACATGATGGACTTAAATTCTTTTATTCAATCGGACAATAAGAAGATGGGACAATTGAAGATGACTATCGCTAAATTCTACCGCATTTCGGGAGGTAGCACACAACATAAAGGTGTGATTCCTGATATTAGTTTCCCTAGTGCTTTTGCTGATGCTGAGTTTGGAGAAGATGCAAGCAAGTTTTCGTTACCTTATGATGAGATAAAACCTGCTGATTATGCAACTGTTGAAAACATTAAACCCATGTTAGCCGAACTTGAAGCCAAACATCAAGAAAGATTGAAAAACAATGATGAATATAAATACCTTGTGGAAGATATTGCCCTTATTGAAAAAAACAGAAACAAAGAATATGTGACTTTGAATGAGGAGCTATATAAAAAAGAAACTATGGAAAACGAAGCCAGAAACAAGGAAAGAACTGAGGCAAGGAAAAAATCAAAAGATAAAAATGGCGAAAACGCTGACCTGATATTGGATGAAGCTAAACTTATTTTGGCTGATTTGGTAGGTAAAAAATAATTTACATACCAATGTTAACACTTAAAAGTGCCTTAATTGGTTTTGCCTGTATTGCAGTAGGATGTTTTATTTTATGGTATGTAATTAAACATCCACTTCGAAAAGACTACGACTTTACCCAAGCAAATGTAAAAGGTTATATAGCTGGAATTGCTGGGATTGTTTTAGGAATTGGTACTCTAATAGGATGGTTTAAGTGGTGAAATTAATTTACTTCAACCATATATTGATTTCTCTTTTTTTAAACGAGTACATATATATCCTTATAAATAATTCGAAAATGTTTCTTCTGTAACTTTCTTTTGTCTTGATACAAAAGAAACAAAAAATCAAGACTGACCTAAAATCTTGGAAAATGTAATTTGCTTTTTTCTTGCAGCGCATACTAAGCCGTCATGTAAGAGCTAAAGAGTCCATATAAGTTGGATAGGCATGACTCAAGTATGCTTGCACAAACCCAACATACACAAAAAAATCAAAACATTTTCAGGCAGATTTTATGTAGGTCGAATCAGAGTGCGAGGACGTTTCTCACAGAGTATATGGTTTAAATTGCTAACTGTTAAAGAATTATATATTGATAAATCTCAATAAAAGTAATCGTATTGTTTAATAGCTTAGTTTTGTGGCATGAAAATAATCAAAATTTTAGTTTTATGTATAGCCTTG
>CAIVPY010000065.1 GCA_903907885.1 uncultured Bacteroidota bacterium | reverse complement strand
CGGTGCGCTTGGGTCTTCCCACCTAAGAAAAAACAGAAGTAAAGATGTTGGCAAAAATTCCTAATATCGCATAGAAAGTTAGGGCAGGCGTAAAAAACATAATAAACAATGCCATGGAAAAAACTATCAAAACCATTTTGTTAAGCCTATTGTTTTGTATAGGTATGAATGGGTGTAGCAATAGCAACGATACTACAAAAGCCAACAAAGATCAAAGTAAAACCACATCAGCTAGAGAGCATGGAGCTAAGGTGGTGGCACATCAAAGCGGTAATCAAATAGTGTTTGATATGAATCTAGACGAGATTATAAAACAATGAAATAATACTATTGAATCAGGAGATGCAGAAAAAATGAAATTCAATACCATTGATATTATGAATGATTCGGGTAATTATTTATTAACGGGAAGCAATTCGTCAAACAGCAGAGTAGCTGCTATTTCATTACTTTTAATAGATAACAATTTTTATGAAGAAATTTTCCATTTTGATGACCCTACTACACGTGGCTTAACTGTAGTATGTAATGGCTGTGCCTCGGGATGTTACCCTAAAATACGAAATGGTGTTGGCTATTGCGAACCATATTGTATTGAATGTAAAAAAAGAGAAATACTTACATCATCAGCCATTTTTCAGTGATTCTAAATTGCCAAATAGATTTTACCAACTCGTTATGATTTACAATTGTATTTATTCCAAATCTTGTAATATTCCCAATCCATAGGGTTCATTGTCATAATCCTTATTACAAACACGATTGATTTGTGTATCCTTCACACACATTTTTTTTCTTCTATAATTAACAATACTTTTGTGTGAAAATTAATCATCATGGCAGGAACAGAATTTTATGGTGCCGAAGAGCGCAAAGAAATAAATGAAGTATTGGAAACGGGTGTATTTTTCCGTTTTAATCACGATGCGCAACGTAACAATATATGGAAAGCTAAGGAATTTGAAGCCGAAGTTGCCAAACTTGTAGGAGCTAAATATGCCCATGCCGTAAGTAGTGGAAGCACTGCTGTAAGTTGTGCTTTAGCCGCAGCTGGAGTTGGGGCAGGGGATGAAGTGATTGTTCCTCCGTTTACATATATAGCCACAGTTGAAGCTGTTATTTTTGCAGGCGCATTGCCTGTTTTTGCTGAGATTGATGAGACATTGTGTTTAAGTGCTGAAGGTATTAGAAAGGTGATCACACCAAAAACCAAGGCTATTTGTTTGGTTCATATGTGTGGTCAAATGGCACAGATGGATGAAATTATGCAGGTAGTGAAAGAGCATAATTTGATATTGGTTGAAGATGCTGGCCAGGCCATGGCTGCCAGTTATAAAGGTACTTCAACTGGATTATTTGGAACCACAGGTTGTTATAGTTTTGATTTCTTCAAAATTGCAACAGCTGGTGAAGGTGGTGTGATGGTTACTAATAATGAAACGGCATATAAGCTTGCCGATAATTATTCAGACCATGGTCATAATCATGAAGGTAATAATAGAGGAATGGAAAATCATCCAGTACTTGGTTTTAATTATAGAATATCTGAATTACACGCAGCCATAGGTTTAGCCCAAACCCGCAGAGTGCCTATGATTAGAGAGGTGAATAATAAACATAAAAAATTTATGATGGCTGAGTTGGGTAAAATAGCAGGAGTTAGTTTTGCAACCATACCTGATAAAGATGGAGATTCAGCTACCTTCCTAAATATGTTTTTACCAGATACAGCAACTGCTCAACGAACTGTTGATGAGTTTAATAAGAATGGAGTTGCTGGATTTAATTATTGGTTTACCAATATGTACCACTTTATAAATCAATGGAACCATATTAAAGAAGGACATGTAGCAGCCAAAACAAATGTTCAATTACTTGGAGCTCCTCAAGACTACAAAAACCTTGATATACCTAAAACTCAAAAAACGATTGGGCGATTGATATCGTTTGGTATCAAAGCTACTTGGACTGAAGATGAAGTGAAATCTTTGGTGGAGAAAATGAGTGTGAGTATAAAGGCCGCATTAAATCAAACAGCATAGATATAGACGAATGATTACTCTTAAATCTGTGTAATCTGAGGTAAGAATAAGTATGAATCATAAAAATTTTAAATCAATAGAGAAAACGGTTTTTGGAAGAGGTAGTTTTAACCAATTGGATGAAATTATTGCACCAAAAAGAAATGATAACAATAAATATTTTGTATTTATAGTAGATAATTATTTCAAAGGAAAAGATTTAGAAACTAGACTTCAAAACAAACCTGAAGATACTGTTTACTTTATTGATGTTGACCCACATGAACCAACTACCGAGCAAATTGATCAGTTAAGAGACGAAATACTTGCTAAAAAAGGTTTGCCTTCAGGGGTTATTGGCATTGGTGGTGGAAGTATTATGGATATAGCAAAAGCACTGTCATTGATGCTTTGCAATGAAGGTCCTTCTCAACAATACCAAGGTCTGAATTTGATCAAAAAGCCTGGTGTATATCATGTGGGCGTTCCAACCATTTCGGGCACAGGGGCTGAATGTTCTATGACGGCTGTGCTTACCGGCCCTGAGAAAAAGCTTGGTTTAAAATGTGAATGGACCATTTTTGATCAAGTAATCTTGGATTCAGAATTAACTGCAAGCGTGCCTGTTGACAAATGGTTTTATACAGGAATGGATACTTTTATTCATTGTATAGAAAGCAGAGATGGCATATTGAATAATGCTTATAGCATGGCTTATGGTGAGCAATCTTTAAAACTTTGTCGTGATATTTATTTAGGTAATAACTCAGGACAAAGTCCAGAGAATGATGACAAATTAATGGTTGCTTCTTTAATGGGTGGATTGAGTTTAACTTATAGTGAAGTAGGAGTTTGTCATGCTTTAAGTTATGGATTAAGTAAAATATTTGGTGAAAAGCATTGTTATGCCAATTGTTTGGCCTTCCAACATTTGGGTGATTATTACCCTGAAGGTGTGGCTGAATTCAATACCATGTTAGAGAAACACCATATTACATTGCCACAGAGATTAAGCAAAAATTGGACAGATGCTGAAATAACAGCCATGGCACATGTTGCTTATAACTTGCCACATATGTGGAATCATGCCATTGGCACAGATTGGAAAGACAAAGTGAGTATTGAAACTATTGAAGCTTTGTTTAGGAGGTTGTAGCCACAGATTACGCAGATTTTGAATTAGGTTGTTAAAATGATCTCTCCATTATCTACCGTAAATATTGAGGTTGGCAGCGTTTGTCTTTTTGTAATATACTGCGTATAGTTTTCACTAAAGAGTGTTCGTTCCTTCATAATGTTATCAAAAGTACCCGTTAATCCAATCAACATTTCGCAGGCTTCACGCACAGCAAAATTTCCACTTTCGTGTGCTGTAACATAATCGGCCAAGTTGTTTTTTATAACATAATTTTTGAATAGAGGATTGGCTTTTCTGTTAATCAAAATGCGCACCCCACATTTTTCGGCTATGCTTAAATCAAGCACGTCATCAAACATGTAACACACTTCATTTACATTGATATTATTGGCTTCGCACAAATGTTGAAGAGCAATAATTTTGTTTGGAATTTTATAATAAGAAGCATCAAAATGTTCTCGTTGGCAGAAGTATAAAGCCATTTCATTTTTTTCGCCAGAAATAATTGCTGATACCGGCATTTTATTGTTGTGATAGAAATAATTATAACGAAGCATATTTGTGCCCATGCTATCAGCCTCGTTAAAATTACTGCTTTTGTTATCGTTTTTAACAGCGTTATTAAACACGCCATCCCAATCGAAAACAAAAGCTTTTACGACCTTCATTTTTTCGGATATAATTTCAGCAGGAGTTGTGAATACGCCACCTAATTGGGTGAAAATGGTATCAGTTTGATTGCTCATGGTTTTATAATATGTATTTTCTTCTAGTCTACTTTTCGACTCCGCTTAGAGTGGCAGACTCAAAAAAAATTCTCTTTATTTTTCGACAACGTATAAAAAAAATATCGAAACCCAAATTGTATTTGAATTTCGATATTGTAAAAATTATCTCAAAAGAATTAAGCTTCTAAATCTTGAATATCTAACATTCCAATAGGTTTGCCATTTTCTGTAACAAGAATGGTATCTACTTTTGTTGATTTGAATAAACCAGCTGCTTCATTTAATAAAGCGCCACCTTCTATGGCTACTGGTTGGTTGTATGTAAAATCGCCAATGTTTTTACCTAATACATCTCTTCCATCAGAAGTTAGTTTTCTGCGTAAATCACCATCTGTGAAAACACCTTTTAAGCTTCCATCTGCATTTACTACTGTAATGGCACCAAAGCCATATTCAGTCATTTTTACAATGGCTTCAGCTAAATTGGTAGTAGCGGCAACAGTTGGGTTTACTCCATTTAAAGCTTCTTTAACTCTTACAGTCATTAAGCGTGTATCTTGAATAAATTGGTCAGTTCCAACTGTTGTGAAATGGTTTTCAGTCAATTGTTTCATGATTTTTAATGGAACAGTAATGGTATGAACGCCTAGGTTCAGGGCATTACGGATATGTTCCATGGTACGAACAGATGAAAACATAACTTTTGTGTTGTAACCATAATGATTCACTGCATCTACAATTTGGGCAACTAAATCTAAAGCATCATGACCTTGGTCTTGCAAACGACCCACTAGTGGACATACATAAGTAGCACCTGCTTGCATAGCCATATAAGCTTGTTGAAGGGTGTAAACCAAATGCACATTAACCATCATTCCATGATCACGAAGCATTTTACATGCTCTAACACCTTCCAATGAAACAGGTATTTTGAAAACTGTTTTATTAATATCTAACCCTAAATCTAATTGGCGTTGTGCTTCTTTCAATATATCTTCAGCAGTATCACCCAAAGCTTCGATTTGAAGCACAGGTACAATTTTAGATAGTTTCACAATCATGCCATCAATATCAGTAATACCTTCACGTTGCATAAAGGTTGGCGTTGTGGTTAAACCATTTAAAAAGCCTAGTTTAAAAGCTTCTTCAATTTCTTTGAGGTTGGCTGAATCTAAGTATAATTCCATGTTTTTGTATTTGATTGTGAATATTTAAGGCTGCGAAAATCGTTATTTTAATGAATAATAAAAACAGCTATATTTATTTCAATAATTTTTAGGACTTTAAATAATATCAGATTTTATTTTCAGCTGTTTGAAAACATGTTTAGCCCGTGATTTGAAACCTGCCGAACCATATGGATATTGGTTTTCAACTAAAATTTGAAGCTCTGGGATTAAATCAGGCTCGTTTTCGCAAATATTAGCTAAAACTTTCATGGCAAAACATTTTACGGCAATGG
>CAIVPY010000064.1 GCA_903907885.1 uncultured Bacteroidota bacterium | reverse complement strand
TACCTATTGATAAAATTAAACTTGATACCACCACACAAATTACTCAATCTTATGAACCATTATTAAATGTTGCCTTAACGAATTATTCAAACGAGGCACAATTGGCTCTAATATTGCCCCTTTTGGGAGGTTTGGTCTCAATACCTTTAGGTTTCCCAAGTGGTTTATATGCTATTGGAGGCGCGACCGCATTATCATTTATTATTCATTTAGCCTCATATAGACACCTGAAAAACTTTGCACTATATAATTCTGCAATAGATTTTAATCAATGGTAAAAACCGCACTAATCGGACACCTAAAAATTAATATTTAGGTATCTGACACGCGTGAGTGAGCAACGAATGTAACAGCATAAAAAATATACTACTATCTGTTATGCGCATGAATACTGGAACAAAAAAATAAACTTTGAGTATCTGAATTGAGATTGAGAAAAATGTAAAAGTGTCCCCCAAAGTGTCCCCGACCAAATAAAAAACCCCTACAACTCAATGTTTATAGGGGTTAATCGTAGTCCCAGCAGGATTCGAACCTGCGACCTACGGTTTAGAAAACCGGTGCTCTATCCAACTGAGCTATGAGACCAAAAGCGGTGCAAATAAAATTTTTTTTACGTTGCAAAGCAAACTTATATTCAATATTCCTTTTTTTAGTCTTAATTTTTGTGTTCTAATAATGAAATTGGAATAAATTGCAGGGCTTGATTCCACATGCCAAAATAGAAGAAATAATGAATGCCGCCAACATCGAAAGTGTGATTGGCGACTATGTGCGTTTAAAAAAACGTGGAGTTAATCTATTGGGTAACTGTCCCTTTCATGGCGAAAAAACACCTTCGTTTACAGTATCTCCTGTCAAAGGAATATACAAATGTTTTGGCTGTGGCAAGGCAGGAAACGTGGTAAATTTTATCATGGAACACGACAGTTTGGGCTATGTGCAGGCACTAAAATTTTTAGCAGATAAATTCAATATTGAATGGCCAAAGCAGGAACAAGTTAATATTGATGAAGAAAAAAAGCAACAAAACGAGCGAGATAGCCTTCAGATTTTAAACAATTGGTCGGCCGAATATTTTGAAAACATCCTTTGGAACGATAGCGATGGACAAACCATAGGCTTAGGGTATTTTGAAGAGCGTGGTTTCAGACACGACATCATCAAAAAATTTCATTTAGGTTATAGTAAAGATTCGAGGAATGCCTATTTAGACGAAGCCATTAAAAACCAGTACAATACCGAAGTACTGGTTAGCTCAGGATTGGTAAAGCAAAGCGAGGATGGTAAGAAATATGATGCTTACAGAGGTAGGGTAATTTTTCCGATACATGGCAACACTGGAAAGGTAATAGCTTTTGCAGGTCGTTTTTTGAAGAAAGACCCAAAAAGTCCAAAATATGTAAACTCTCCTGAAACCATACTCTACCATAAGAGTAATGAGTTATATGGTTTATACTTTGCCAAAAATATAATCAAACAAAAGGATTCGGTATACCTTGTTGAAGGTTATACTGATGTGATAAGCATGCACCAAGCTGGGGTTGAGAATGTGGTGGCCTCTTCGGGAACATCCCTTACCGAAAATCAAACCAAGCTTATCAAACGCTTTACAGACAATGTAATTGTTTTGTATGATGGAGATGCTGCAGGTATCAAAGCCAGTTTGCGTGGTATTGATATGTTGTTAGAGCAAGGATTAAACGTGAAGGTAGTGCTTTTTCCTGATGGTGAAGACCCTGACAGCTATAGTATTAAAGTAGGTTCAGAAGTATTTTCAACCTATCTAAAAGAATCAAGTAAAGACTTTATTCTTTTCAAACTGCACTTGTTGTTGGGTGACACCAAAGGTGACCCAGTGAAAAAAGCGGCAGTTGTTAGAGATATTGTTGAGAGCATTGTAAAAATACCAGATGTATTTAAGCGTGCTGCTTTTATTAAGGAATGCTCTCAATTGCTTGAAATGGATGAGCAACTGCTTATTAGCGAAGCCAACAAATCGAGAAGAAATTTTGTTAAGCAACAAGAAAAAGATTGGATTGAAAAAGAGCCTCAAACGCAGACTGAGGAGACTTTAACATACGAGCAAGCCATCAATGAAACCCTTAAAGAAATTGATGGCTATCATCAAGAAAAAGACATTGTGCGCCTACTTTTAAAATATGGCAACAATAAGATTGAGAACTATATCAATGCCGCACATTTTATTCTTCACGAGTTGCATCAAGACGAAATAGAAATTGAACATAGCAATATTCATTTGTTTATTGATGAATACAAAAGACAATTGGAGGTGCAGGGTGATGTGAACGATACATTCTTTATTCAACATTCAAATGCAGATATTTCAACCTTAACGGCTGATGTGCTTGGTAGCCAACTAACCACCAGTCCACATTGGGGGCGCAAGTTCGATTATGTGGTTGAAGCTCCTGAAGTGAATTATGCCAACGATATTGCATCTTCTTTGCGCAGGATCAAGCAAAAATATCTGGATAAAAAGAAAGCGGACATCGAATCTTTAGGAAACAACCTTACAAAAAATTATAAATTAAAATATGACAGACTGGAAAGCAGTTTAAAAAGTAAATATAATCAATATCAACAGGAAGCAGCAGGTAT
>CAIVPY010000063.1 GCA_903907885.1 uncultured Bacteroidota bacterium | reverse complement strand
TCATTAAAATGCTCTTCCATTAATTTATTAGGGAATTCAAAAGTAGTATTGGTAATTATAATTGCCATTTCGTTTTTGGTAATGTTTAAAACAGCTAAAGTTTTATGGCTAGTCCCATCTATGTCTTCCATAGGTGTTTTAGAAAAAAATCCCACTTTGCCACTAAGGGTTGAAAATAATTGAGCATGAGCAAACATTCCGATTGTCATGGTAAAAAGTACTACGATAATTTTTTTCATTTTTATTTATTTATGTTTTTTGTTATCCATCGAAAAAGTTCGAGATAGATTGAAACCTAATCTTATTCCCAAATCATTCCATGATGTGGTTGTTTGTGCAATGGCGGCTTGTTCATACATTCCAGTTGCGTTGCAAAACATCATTTGAAAAACGTGTCCTCCAGTTTCTATATCAAATCCTAGGCCAAGATAATCATAAGTTTTTTGCCCGTTTAATAAATTATCTCTACCATTAAGTCTAGGGTAATATTCAATATTGAATCTGGTGCTTCTTGTTATTTTAATCGAAGCTCCCACACCCACTGAATAAATAGTATTGGCATCACTGTTTTTTGCAACTAAATTTTTATGAACCATAGTAGGAGCTAACAATACAGACAATCCATCATTAACCTTTTTAGTAAACAATATTTGATTACAAAAAGTAAGCCTTGATGAAAAAAAGTTATCAATTGTTTTGTCTTGCCATTCTGTAGTACTAGTAGCCATATTTCCGTAATAGGTAACACCAACTGGTGAGCCACCTTTTGCTTGTTTGATAATTTTATATTTCAAATTTCCATCATAGGTTTTACCCACATTACTGCGACCAACACCTATTTGTATATTATCTGTTAATCCATAATCAAATGCAAAACGCATGTAAGCCTGATCCATACCCCAAAGCTCATAAGCACCTGTATTTACCTCACCAAAACGATGAAGAATAACAAAGTTTAAATGTTTTTTCGCAACTGTTTCATTGCTCTGACCTGCGATTAAGCGTGTGGTTTTAAATGTGGCAAAAACAGGAATGGGTTTTTTAGGCTGTTCGCTGTTGAGCATATTTAGCAAGTCGTCTTGTGCATTTGCCATATTGCAAATTAAAAGAAGGCTAATAGTATAAAATAGTTTTTTCATCATTTTTTTAGTTATTAAGTGAACCATTATCAATCCATAATTGAAGTTTTTTGATATTGCAATCGCTTAATGGATTGGATTTAGGCATTGTTTTTTCAGTAATTGCTCTAACCTTAACTCTATCTATGTTGGTTTTGATACTTGCATAGGTTGTTAAATCAGGAAATGTTGCACCAGCCACATGACAGCCACTTGTAGCGCAATTGTTTTTTATTATAGATTGCACATCCGCACTAAATGTTGAACTTTTAACATCACAAATTGAATTGGGATAAAGTAATTCTTCTTTGTCATAATAACAGCCAGTAAAAATAACTGTTCCTAAAAGTATTGTTGATATCATTATTTTCTTCATATATTTAGTTTATATCTATTTTTGATTGAGTTCCACCATGACAATTTGTATTTGAACAACTTTTGTTTCCAGAAAAAATTCCATTCATGTATTTTACTTTAGTTCCACTAATTACTTTTGGATAACAACCACCATTAAAGTTAATAATTTTATTGGTATAAAAATTTCCTTTTTTATCAGATGTTAAAGTTAAAATTTTAAAACCTTTACCTTGTGCCTCGCTCCAAAGTTCTACAGTTACATTATTTGATGGAGAGCCATTGCTATAAACCGAACCTGCCACATTCCACCAACCTTCACCTGAAGCTTCATTCGATGAGTTGTTATGGCAACTCATACAGTCTTCCCCTGTTTTATGGCTTTCATCATCACCTCCAGAGCTTTGTTTGCTACTTAACTGTAATTCATCGTAATGTGAACAAGCAGTAAAAAATAACGCAAATGTTAAAGCTAGAAAAACAGAATTTTTTTTAAAATTCATATTTGTTATAATTTTTTTGCAATGTTTCGCAATATGGTTATTATAATAATATAAGCAAATGAAACTAATAATAATTTGTATTAAAATTCACTTGCTATCATAAAAGATAAAAATTCTTCATTCCCCGAATCTCTAATACCTTCTTTGTTTCCTTCCCACCATTTTTGACCTTGATAGATGAAGGCTATATTATCACCAATTTCAAACAAACTTTTCATATCGTGGGTATTGATAATTGTACAAATATCGTACTCTTCAGTAATTTCTTTTATGAGATAATCAATAACCCTTGATGTTAGGGGGTCTAAACCTGAGTTAGGTTCATCACAAAATAGGTATTTAGGCTGAAGTGCAATGGCTCTGGCAATACCTACTCGTTTTTTTTGTCCACCACTAATATTAGAGGGAAACAACTTATTTACATTTGATAAATTAACACGGCTTAAACAAAAATTCACCCGCTCTATAATTTCTTCTTCGCTCCAATTGGTAAACATACGTAAAGGAAAAGCAACATTATCTTCAACATTTAGCGAATCAAACAAAGCTGTTCCTTGAAAAAGCATTCCAATTTCCTTTCTTACATCCTTTTTCTGGTAGTAGTCCATGCTTACAAAGTCTCGTTTATCAAAGGTGATTTCACCTGTTTCTGGAGTTAGTAAACCAACCATACATTTCATCAAAACAGATTTACCACCGCCACTGGCACCGATAATAAAATTACATTTTCCATTCTCGAAGCTAGCACTTATGTTTTTCAGGACATGTTTTTCACCAAAAGTTTTGTTGATATTTTTTACCTCAATCATCTTATCTAAAAAGCATTAATTGTGAAATAATATAATCGAAGAAAATAATAGCCATGCAGCTATATACCACAGCTTTGGTGCTGCTTTCGCCTACTTCTAAAGCACCTCCCTCAGTTCGATAACCTTGGTATGATGAAACTGATGTAATCAAAAAGGCAAAAGTAAAAGCCTTCACCATACAAAATATGACAGAATAAGCTTCGAAATCGGAGCGAAGTCCTTTTACAAAATATTCAACACTGATGATCCCTGATAAATGACCTGAAATAGCACCACCCACAAGGCTCAACATCATGGCATATACCACTAGGGCTGGGATGGTAAAAAAACCAGCAATGATTTTGGCTAATGCCACATAACTAGATGAGTTTACACCCATAATTTCCAAAGCATCTACTTGCTCGGTTACTTTCATAGTACCTATTTCTGATGAAATGTTTGAACCAACTTTTCCAGCCAAAACCAAGCAAGTGATGGTGGGAGAGAATTCAAGTATATTAGAATCACGAACAATTCTACCGATTAGGTATTCAGGAACCAATCCACTTACCAATTGATAACCAATTTGAATTGTGGATACGGCACCAGTAAAGCCAGATATAAGGGATATGATATTAAATGAGCCAACGCCAATATTATTTGCCTCGATGATGATTTGTTTCCAAAGTATTTTCCATTTTTCAGGCTTGCTGAACACAGTACTCAGAAATAATAGGTATCCCCCAAAGTGTTGAAAAAATCTCATAATTCGGCTGTAAATATAAATTTTTAGCTGATTTTACAAGGGCAGTTTTTTCAAGAAAATGCCAACTAATTTTTTGTTTAAGTATAGGTTTTAAAATTATATTCGTCCAATAAATATCCTCATTTATGATATTATCGGCTAATCACATTCATAAATCTTATAACAATCATGTTGCTCTTCATGATGTTAGTATTGAAATACCTGAACAAAGTATTTTTGGTTTACTTGGACCCAATGGGGCAGGTAAAACTACTTTGATTCGAATTCTTACACAGATTGTGCAAGCCGATACGGGTGAGGTGTATTTCAATGGAGAAAAACTACAGGCCAAACATATTTTTGATATGGGTTATTTGCCTGAAGAGCGCGGATTGTATAAAAAAATGAAAGTAGGGGAGCAGTTGCTTTATTTTGCTGAGTTAAAAGGTTTGAATACCAGAGAAGCTAAACAGAAATTGAAATATTGGATTGACAAATTTGAAATACAGAACTGGCTTGGCAAAAAAGTTGAAGAGCTTTCGAAAGGTATGCAGCAAAAGGTACAATTTATTGCAACTGTTCTTCATGAACCGAAATTAATTATCTTGGATGAGCCTTTTTCGGGTTTCGACCCCATTAATGCGCAGCTTTTAGTTGAAGAGATAAGTTTGTTGAAGAAAAATGGAGCAAGTATTATTTTCTCAACACACCGCATGGATTCGGTAGAGCAACTTTGCGACCACATAGCACTCATCAACAAATCGAATGTGGTGCTTGATGGGGCTGTGAATGAGGTGAAAAACAAATACAAACAAAACAAATTTTCGGTGGTTCATAAGCAGGCGTTTAAAAGCGTTCCTCAATCATTTGAGTTGATTGAAAGTCATCCAATGGCTGAGGATGTTA
>CAIVPY010000062.1 GCA_903907885.1 uncultured Bacteroidota bacterium | reverse complement strand
GGGTATTTTTTTTATTAATATCAAATCAACTCATGATTGGGGTGATGATTTTGCCCAATACCTTCATCAAGCAAAGAATATTGTAAAAGGTATTCCTCAGAGCCAAACAGGTTATATCATCAATCCAGATTATTCATTATTAGGACCACCTGCTTATACCATGGGTTTTCCTTTGTTGTTGTCAGTAGTATATCCCTTTTTTGATGGAAATATTGTGGCCTATAACTATTTAATGAGTTTCTTTTTGATCTTATATGGTCTAGTATTATTTGCCATACTGCAAACGCAAACCAGAAAACTATTTGCAGCATTAGCAGCTATCATGCTCGTTTATCTGCCTTATCTTCTTAATTTTAAGATGGAGATATTGAGTGATTTGCCTTTTGCCATTCTGCTAAACTTAGGGGTATTGATATACTTAAAGGGTAATAGTAAATCAAAATATTTCTATTTATTCCTCACACTTGTAAGTGCATCACTTCTTCTATTTAGAAGCATAGGTATCGTATTTCCTATGGCTGTTATCTTTGCTTTGTTGTTAGAAGGCAAGTTGGATAAACAATCATTATTCAAAAGCGTTTTAGCAATAGGCTTGTCGTTCTTTATGTATTATATGGTTCATTTCTGGATATTTGAAATGCCTAATGATTTTCTAAATAGCAGCACTGACCAGTTTTCATTAACCCAAAGTGTTGATACAGCCATAAAAAACCTACCTTATTACTACCAATCATTCAATGATTTTTTTAGCAATTCAAACCATTGGATGGTTAAAATGGGTATCTCTTTGGCTTTATTGTTTTGCTGTGTGGGTATGGGTATTGAGATAAAAAAACGCCATTATTTGTTGCCTTTGTTAGTACTATTATACTTAGGGGTATTATTGGTATATCCATATCAAGGTGGTGGTACACGATTTTTGATACCCATTTTGGGCATTGTTTTATATTTTCAATTACTTAGTTTGAAATGGATGATGGCGAAATTTAAATGGAACCCGTATTTCATTGTAGTCCCATCACTTGTGATTTATTGCTATATGAATTTAGAGCAATGGACTGTCATTTATAAAAACCGTAACAACGAAATCTTTGGCCCTCAAAATAAAGCATCTGTTGAGGCATTTAACTACATAAAACTTAACACTGTGGCCAATTGTAACATCCTTTTTGCAAAGCCAAGAGCCCTTTCTTTATATACTTCCAGAAATGGTTTTTCAAATAATAAAAGTGCCAGTTTGAATGAAATAGAATCAAATATATCAAAGTATCATTTGGATTATATTTTGATAAATGAATGGTTGTCTGACAAAGCAATCAAAAAATTTGTAGCTAGCGAAAGGCCTTTATTGGTTTGGCATACAGAAGAATATTCGTTATACAAATTGGATAAATTAAACCAATAATCTCCACTGCACAAGTATTTTGTGCTTGAGGTATCAGCTATCTATAAAAGCAATACCCAATACTCGTCACTGCAAATTGCTTTGCAGATAAAATTAAAAAGCTAATCGGCAAAATACTCCTGCATAGGATTCCAAGAATATTCCTAACTATACGGATAGATGGATATTTACAAAATCACATCTGCCTAAAAAAAACGAGCCCCGACCTAAAGGTTGGGGCTCGTTTTAGAGATGTAGTGTCTTATATTACTTCCCCATAAACTCAATCACTTTGTCAACCATATTGGGCGAACCCATAATAATGGGCACACGTTGGTGCAATTCTGATGGTTCAATATCCAAAATTCTTTCTTTTGAAGTAGTTGATTTTCCACCCGCTTGCTCAGCTATAAAACTCATAGGAATACACTCAAACATCAAACGTAATTTGCCATTTGGCGATTTGGCAGTTGGAGGATAAATAAACACACCCCCTTTTAATAAATTACGATGAAAATCGGCAATCATTGAACCAATGTATCTAGCCGAGTATGGTCGGTTTGTTGCTTTGTCGGTTTCTTTTACCCAATTTAAATAGTTCTTAATGCCTTCAGGAAATTCGGCTGCATTGCCTTCGTTAATTGAATATATTTTTCCATCGGCAGGAGTTATAATATCTGGATGAGACAAACAGAATTCGCCTATAGATGGATCTAAGGTAAATCCATTCACCCCTTTGCCCGTGCTAAATACAAGCATTGTAGAAGTACCATATACTACATACCCTGCAGCTACCAATTTGTTTCCCGATTGCAATACATCCGAAATATTGGGCTCAGTTCCTGGCTCTGATATTCGTTTATAAATTGAGAATATTGTTCCTATTGACACATTAACATCAATATTTGAAGAGCCATCCAGTGGGTCGATACAAATTACATATTTGCCATTTTTAGAATATTTGCCAGTTAAAGGGACAATGTCATCATTTTCTTCACTTGCCATCACACACACTTCGCCACCTTTGCTCAATGCCCAAATAAACATTTCGTTACCAATAATGTCAAGTTTTTTTACTTCTTCACCTTGTACATTGGTGCTGCCATGCTCTCCTAAAATCTGAGTTAAACCAGCTTTGTTTACTTCGCAACTTATAATTTTGGCTGCAATGCCAATGTCTCTTAAAAGTCTTGAGAATTCGCCTTTTGCGTTGGGAAATTCAGCTTGTTTGTCGATAATAAATTGCCCTAGTGTTACTACATTGAAATCGCTCATGGTATTTTGTTTTTTTATTATGTTAGTTGTTTAATCTAAAATATCAGCAGCAAACCTAATGGTTTTTTATTTATTAATATAAAAGCTGATATCGTTTATTATTTTTTCTGTTATTTTTTTACTACAAGAGTTTCTTAGATTAGCTATATCTAATAAATTTCTTTTGATTTCGGCAAATTGATTTCGCCATTCTGTTGGAGTTTCTGGCATAAAATTGCCTGCGGGCAAACTTGGATACAAATTTTGATAATCCCCTTTATATTTTCCAATAAATTGTTCATCTTTCTGTTCCATTTCGATTGAATCTAAAACCTCTGTTTCCAAAGTGAGAATATTTGCCAATTGATAGTTCATTTTATAAACAACACTTCGCTTTTGATGAGTTTCGGTATAGGATACTTTCTTAAATCGAGTAACATATTGGTAGGCTTCATCAATCTTTTCGTTAGTTGCTTCGTAGGCCACTTTACTTTCATCCGAAGGGCTGTAGTTGTCAATATTTGCATCGACAAGAGTTGTTAGAATGAGATATTTTAAACCTATCATGTTTGCAATATTGATGGTGTTTGAAGGGTTTAAAAAGGAATCTAAATTCAGTTTGTTTTCCATTAATCTTTTTTCAATGGCAGATTTGTCAAGCACTTTAATAAAAGGATTTTGAATTTGCTGTAATTGCCACACAAGTTGCTTATAAATATCATTTTCTTCTTTATCAATCTTGCTTTGATTTATGATGGGCATAACGGCAATCGTTAGGGTTGCTTTTTCTAAGGCTTTACCTTTTAGTGATTTTGTGTCTT
>CAIVPY010000061.1 GCA_903907885.1 uncultured Bacteroidota bacterium | reverse complement strand
GAGAGGAGGCAAGGTCTGAATCAGGCTATAAGTTATTAGCTTGGAGCGTGTCTTAGTTTACCTTGCTTCCTTTCTCAATTAAATTAATTATCAAAATTAATCTTTTGCAAGTCTAAAGGAGCGGAGTCGAAGAATCTGCGCAGGAAGCACCTACTTTTCTTTCTCTGAAAACTTGCTTGCGGATTGCGACTCCTAAGGATTGATAAATAAAAAAGAGTCTTTGACTCATATGTTGCTGCGAGTGTCCAGCTCGTACTGTTTCTAAATTTGCTAAATAAATATAAAGGAATACATTTGTTTAATATGTAGGTCAAAACGCATACTTATCTATCCTTTTATATAGAGATAAATATAGAAAAATCGTACGTAATTTATAAAAGGGCAGTAATACAATAATAGCGTAACCAAAAAAACAGAAAATTAGACAATTAATCCGAAATTTTCACATACTAAAAATAATATAAAATGACAGAAAGATTTTTAAGAGCAAAACATTGGCAACTTTTTCTTTTGATTTTTGGAATTCCAATAATTTTTCAAATGTTATTGATGGGTTCAATGTTTTCCAATCTTGCGACAAAGACAAGTCCTGACCCAGAAATAATGTTTAATTACTTGAAATACTTTCCAATAATTATGATTTTATTTTTGGCATTCTATTTTGGTTGGTTTTGGTCGGTAGCGATAGGATTACAAAAGAAAGTACCTGAAAATGTTACAATGAAAGTGAAAAAATTTAAGATTTTTTTCTTCATACCAATGGTTTATATCCTATGTTTTATGATTTTCTTTGCATTTACAATGGATGGACTAATTAATAACAGAAGTGAACCAAATGCAGGACTTATTGGAAGTATGTTTGCCATAATAATTCCACTTCATTTGTTTTCAATGTTCTGTATCTTTTATACATTATACTTTGTTGCGAAAACTTTTAAAACAGTTGAACTTCAACGTGAAGTGAAGTTTTCAGACTTTGCTGGTGAGTTTTTTATGATTTGGTTATATCCAATTGGTATATGGATTATACAACCGAAAATAAATAAAATGATTGAAGAATAATTTACTCATGCCAATATATAAGATAAAACCTCATGATGCTGCTAGCGTCCCGCTCGTACCTTTTATGAGTTCCTTCCACTCAATATATGTTTGGTAAGCTACACTAAACCCCGACCATAGGCAAACCCTTATGCCTCATGCTTGGGTGTCCAATAAACATGAAACTGACTGCAAAAAAATTAACTTTGACAATATAAAAAACGGGGAAAGCTGAAAACTGAATAGAGTAGGCGAAAGATAAAACAGAAATAAAATGAAACAGAAAATTTTAATCTTGTTTGCAATCGGTCTTCTATCGAACACAGTTTTCGCTCAACAATCACAAATTGTCTTTCAAAGCGATAGCAATGGGAAATACTCATTATGGAGTGTGCTGGATGTGCAGGGAGCATCGCCTGTTGAATTAACGCCACTTATTAATGCCCATGCAATTCAATCGGGAAATAACTTTGGCCCAATCAATGTTTCCCCAGACGGAAAGTGGTACACTTTTGTAAGTGAAAGATTTGAAGCTGATTGTTCATCACTAACAGGGGGGAATTGCCTTACTGTTGCTGATTTTAACTTTGCTCACATTACTTCTATTCGCGATGGCAACGGCAATGTTATTCATAGCACAGGTGTTACCTCTATTTTCGATGGGGGTAATGCAATTGTCTATTCCGATGAAGGAACTCACACATTAGATGTTTTTATTATTCGCAAAATAAGTAGCAGTTGGACCATTCCTAAGATGATTTCAGGTAATTCAACATATGCATACAATATCAACCCTCGCTTTTCTTCCGATGGTAAAAAAGTTATTTTCCAGGGACAATCCACTGCTTACACAGGGGAATCAATTATGATTGTTGATAGCAATGGTGCTAACCTTTTTGAGAAAATAAATAGAAACGCAAAAGTTGACGGCTCTATGGGTAATCCTGAAGTTCATATGCCAAGTTTTGCGCCTGATGGAAGCATTATATTTGAAGCTCAATGGGGACCAGGAACACCTGAGAGGGTGTGGCATTATTCTAATCTTTCCACTTTGCTTGTTATGCCTGATTCGACAGATTTAAATGATAACTCACCTGTTGCTTTACCCAATGGAAAGGTTGCAAGCCTTCAATTACCAAATTCCACTCATGATTTAAAGGTAGAGAATGTTGATGGTTCAGGAAAATTCTTTCTTACAGGACTTTCTACTTCTTTTCATCAGGATGTTTTTGATATAGGTTTAGGAGCGGGTTTGGCAAATTCGTTCTTGACAGGCATTATTCCAGTCAAGGACGCTTCGACAAATGATATAGACATTCATTGTTTTCCTAACCCCTCTACTAACCAAATCTCAATTCACACGACATCATCGACCAATAATACAGTAGTAACCGTTTCAATATTAAATATGCTTGGCGATGTTATGCAGGAGGATAAAATAAAATGGAGCAATGATATAAATATTGATATTAAGAATCTTTCAGCAGGAATTTATTTTCTTCAAGTGAAAATGGAGAACAGAAGCGTGGTGAAAAAGTTTGTGAAGGAATAATTTTGCCTGAGGTTGTGTTATCACCGACCAATCGATATTTGTTTGGTGAGCTACACTAAACACCCACTATTGGCAATGTTGCTTTTTTATTAAATCAGATTACTATTTCTTTTTATCCATCGAAGCTTTAATAAACCTAACAAACAAAGGATGTGGGTTTAAAACAGTGCTTTTATACTCAGGGTGAAATTGTACACCCACAAAGTATGGATGAGATTTGATTTCGATAATTTCAGCCAATTTGGTTTCAGGGTTCACACCTGTAATGATAAGTCCATTTTTTTCAAAATCGTTTTGGTATTGGCTGTTAAATTCATAACGATGTCTATGTCGCTCGCTAATCTTGGTTTTCTCATAAGCTTTATAAGCTTTGCTATCCTTTTTCACTTCGCATATGTATGAACCCAATCGCATGGTGCCACCTTTCATGGAGATGTCTTTTTGGTCGGCCATCATATCAATAACGGCATGTGGCGTTTCAGGGTTCATTTCGCTGCTATGTGCATCTTTCCATCCAATAACATTACGAGCAAATTCAATTACAGCCATTTGCATTCCTAAGCAGATTCCAAAGAAAGGCACATTGTTTTCGCGGGCATATTTAATGGCTGTTATCTTACCTTCAATACCTCTATCGCCAAAACCCGGAGCGACCAAAATACCATCCATATCACCTAACTTTTGTTCTACACTCTCGTCAGTTATTAATTCTGAATGAATCAATTTCAAATCTACTTTACATTCGTTTTTAGCACCTGCATGTATCAGTGCTTCTAATATTGATTTGTAAGCATCGGGTAGTTCAACATATTTTCCCACCAATCCTATTCTTACTTCGTTCTTAGGATTTTTGTATTTGGTTAAAAAACTAGTCCACTCTTCTAGTTCAGGTTCGTTTTTGGTTGATAGTTTAAGTTTACGCAAAACAATTTTGTCTAACTTTTCCTTCAACATCATCATCGGCACATCATATATAGTTGATACATCTAATGCCTCGATAACTGCATCTTGTTGCACATTACAGAACAAAGCAATCTTTCGTTTTTGTTCTTTGCTAATGGCATGTTCCGAACGGCAAACAAGGATATCAGCCTGAACGCCACTTTCCAACAACATTTTTACACTGTGTTGGGTTGGTTTGGTTTTAAGTTCTTTGGTAGCGTTTAAATAAGGTAGTAAGGTAAGATGAATAAACACACAATCTTCTTCCTTCATCTCCCAATTTAATTGTCGAACAGCTTCAATGTAGGGCAACGACTCTATGTCTCCAACGGTTCCACCTATCTCGGTTATGATTATCTCGTACTGACCCGTTTCTCCCAATAATTTTATTCTACGTTTTATCTCATCAGTAATGTGTGGTACCACTTGAACAGTTTTTCCTAAAAAATCGCCTTTGCGTTCTTTTTCAATCACATGTTGATAAATGCGACCTGTGGTAACATTGTTGGCCTGAGAAGTAGGGGTGTTTAAAAATCTTTCGTAATGTCCCAAATCCAAATCCGTTTCAGCTCCATCTTCGGTTACATAACACTCGCCATGTTCATAAGGGTTTAAGGTTCCTGGGTCAACATTGATATAAGGGTCTAATTTTTGAATCGTAACCGTGTAACCTCTGGCTTGTAACAATTTAGCCAACGAAGCTGCGATAATACCTTTTCCTAATGATGATGCTACTCCGCCTGTAACGAAGATGTACTTTGATGTCATAATGCTTTATAGATTTGGAATGTAGCCTAGGTTTAACGAGGTTTTAAACCCTTCAACCATAAACTAAATATCTGTTTATGGGATACAAAAGTACGTTATTTTATTTAGGCTCACGAATGAATACTAAGAAAGGTTTTCAAGAATTTGTGAACATCGAATTATAACTACACTTCGATTCGCTCATTTATCGAGAATTGAGGAGCTATGAATTTAAAATACTCAGAGTTAATATAATTATTATATAGCAAAGCCAAGATAAATGTTTGTTAGGAGGCGAGCGTAGGGTTGACAAAATAGCGGGCGTGCATCGAGGTTTGCGGGCTGAAGCTTTATTTTGTCTAGACTTTTGTAACTTTTGGTCAATGCAAAAGTTAGAGAAAGAATAAGCATTTCTTAATTTCAAAACACGAAAAGGAAGCAAAATTGCTTTGATTTTCAAGGTGCCGAATGTTCGTTAAGCAGAATCGAAATACCATTTCTGCTTCGCGAAATAAGAATTTGTTTTAAAATTTCAATCGTACAATGGGTAATGTCTGTATTTAGTAGTGCATTTTATATTCGGAGTTAATTTATGCTATATTGCCAAATAAATATTACAACAAATTTGACATTTACTGATTTTAATTTCGACCAAAAGCTTTTAGATGGATTAGATTCCATGGGCTTCGAAAAGCCAACACCTATTCAAGAACAAGCCATTCCCATCATACTTGACAATAAAGATTTAATTGCCTGTGCTCAGACCGGAACGGGTAAAACGGCAGCATATGTTTTGCCTATACTAAATAAAATTGTAAAAAGTGGTAGCCAAAACCTAAACACATTGATAATAGCGCCAACACGTGAATTGGCTCAACAAATTGACCAACAAATTGAAGGTTTTGGTTATTTTGTGGGCGTAAGTTCGATATGTGTGTTTGGTGGGGGAGATGGTGCTGCTTTTGTTCAACAGCAAAAGGCTATGCGAGAAGGGGCAGATATTATTGTAGCTACACCTGGCCGACTTTTAGCAATGCTTACTTCGGCAGGCTCAGTTAATATGAGTTCGTTACAACATTTGATTTTGGATGAAGCCGACCGTATGCTCGACATGGGTTTTTATGATGATATCATGCGAATTATTAGCTTTTTGCCTGTTAAGCGACAAACCTTATTGTTTTCGGCAACCATGCCCCCTAAAATTAGGACCATGGCTCAAAAGATATTGCAACACCCAGAGCAAATAAACATAGCCATAAGCAAACCAGCTGAAGGTATTTTGCAACAAGCCTATATGGCTTACGACACTCAGAAAGTATCCTTGTTAAAGCATGTACTTGACGAAAAGGAACACAAGAGCATTATTATTTTTGCATCAACAAAGGAAAAAGTAAAAGAGCTTAACAAAGAACTTTATCGTGCAGGTTTATCTATCAAAGCTTTTCATAGCGATTTGGAACAAGCCGAGCGTGAAGACATCATGCGTGAATTTAGAAACAAAAACGTGCAAATATTGATTGGTACTGATATATTATCGAGAGGTATTGATGTGGATGGCATTAGCTTAGTAGTAAACTTTGATGTACCACCCGACCCTGAAGATTATATACATAGAATAGGTAGAACAGCAAGGGCTGAAAGCACGGGCACAGCTATTACTTTCATTAATCCGAAAGACCAGCGAAAATTCTTTGATATCGAAAATCTGATTGGAAAAGATATTACAAAATTAACAATGCCAAAGCCTTTAGGAGAAGCACCTTTGTATGAACCTGAGAAAAAGATGCCAAAACCAAGTTTTTCAGGCAAGAAACCTTTTAAAGGGAAAAGAAATTTTAAACTAAAGGCAAAATAATAATGCGCTATTTCAAATATTTACTTGGTTTTCAAATGTTGCCAGGTTCAAGCCATCAACCAAAGCATATACACTAAAAAGTTCTGATGAAGAGAATTTATCAGAAAAACTATAGTTTTTTCGGTAATTAGTGCAAATTGATTTGGCAATCACAAAAAACGGCTTAGTTTTGCAGCCCTTAAATAAAAATAAGTTTTCTAAAACAATGGCAACTAAAACAAAATCGAACAAACAAGAATCGGTTGTCCTAAAAGATTATGAGTCAGTGATTATTTTCACTCCCGTACTCTCCGATGAACAGCTAAAAGAAGCTGTGGCCAAGTACCGTAACATTATTACGGAAGCTGGTGGAGAGCTGGTTCATGAAGAAAACTGGGGTTTGACCAAATTGGCTTACCCTATTCAAAAGAAAAGTACAGGCTTTTACCACATTTATGAGTTTAAATCTGCAACATCTTTTGTGTCTTCACTTGAACTTGCTTTCAGACGCGATGAACGCATTATGCGTTTTTTGACCACTTCTTTAGACAAGGACGCATTAATTTACAACCAACGCAAACGCAATGGTGAGTTTAATCAAAACAAAAACAAGCAACAGGAGGCTGCTAAAAAGTAAAAATTATGGCAAAACCTATTGGAAAAGCAAATCCTATGATGGTATTTAATACCACACCGGATGCAACACAACGTAAGAAATACTGCCGTTTTAAAAAGAATGGCATTAAGTACATCGATTATAAAGATGCTAACTTTTTAATGAAATTTGTTAACGATCAAGGAAAAATTCTTCCTCGCAGATTAACAGGTACATCATTAAAGTATCAACGTAAAATATCTGAAGCTATCAAACGTGCTCGTCATATAGCTGTATTACCATTTGGAGGCGATTTATTAAAATAATTAGAGGAGGAAAAAAGAATGAAAATTATTTTAAAAGAAAACCTTAAAAACCTTGGTATCCAAGGTGATGTGGTAATGGTAAAAGATGGTTACGCTAATAACTTCTTATTCCCTAAAGGATTAGCGGTTATGGCGACTGCTTCTAACATAAAGATTTTAGAAGAAAACAACCGTCAAGGAGCTAAAAGACGTGAAAAACTAAAGGAAGATGCTTTAGCAATGAGCGAAAACTTGAAAGATTTAACTATTACAATTGCTACTAAAGCAGGTGCTAATGGTAAGATTTTTGGTTCAATCACTCCTTTACAAGTTTCTCAGGCATTAAAAACTAAAGGTTTTGAAATCGACCGTAGAAAAATTGAAATAGATGATGTGAAAATTCTTGGTACATACCAAGCCACTGTTAATCTTCACCGTGAGGTTACAGTTAACATCACCGTTGAAGTGGTAGTTGAGTAATTTACTAAATTTGATTGATTTAAAAATCCCGCCTTGTGCGGGATTTTTTGTTTCCGCATCTTACTAAATCACATTTCCATCAAACTGCGTTTTTACAGCCTCTGCCTCAATTCCATTTTGATTAAGCCATTGAGCAAATTCTGACGTATAACCATGTGTAACAATTACTTTTTGTGCTTGCGAATCTTTTACTGCTTTGTTCAAACCTTTCCAATCTGCATGGTCGCTTAGAGCAAATCCAGTATCGGTTATAGACCCCTGATTAGAATTTAGGTTTCCTATCCATCCGCTTGCTTTGGCAGTTATGTAGGGTTCAAATTTTTTCAACCATATGCTCGTATCAGCCGAAGGTGGGGCAATAATCAATGCTTTTCTAAAATCTTTTTTATTTATATAATTACTTGGCTTTTGGGTTGGTTTTAATATTATTCCGGCTTCTTTATAGGCATCGTTCATGTTTTCAATCGAACCATGTGCAAACACAGGTCCATTGGCATGATTAAGGTGTTGTATTATTCTTTGCGCTTTTCCTAAAGAATAAGCAAATATTATTGAACATATGCCAGCTTCAGCATTGGTATGCCACCATTGGTTTATTTCTTCAAAAATACTTTGTTGTGGTAACCAGTCAAACTCTGGCAAGCCAAATGTAGATTCAGTAATAAAAGTATTACACTTAATTGATTCAAAGGGTGTATGAACCTCATCATCCTCCATTTTATAGTCGCCACTTGCCACCCAAACTTCTCCTTTATATTCAACCCTAATTTGTGAAGAACCTAAAATATGACCAGCTGGATGAAAACTAAACTTTACACCATTGATATGAACAGGGATGCCATACTGAACGCCTTCATATTTATTTTTCCCTAATCTTCGATTTAATATTGGGATGCTTTGAATATGGCTGAGGTAGCTGCTGCAACCTCTCTTTATATGATCACCGTGAGCATGCGTTACTATAGCTTTGTCAACTGATACAAATGGATCTATATATACGTTGGCAAATGGCACATACATTCCTTTTTCGGTAAATTGAATTAATGACATGTTTTTAGCCTATTGGTTTTATATATAATTATAGGATGTGTTCTACACCTAATTTTTAAAACTTAAAAATATATTGTGGAATAAAAATAGCTGAGTCTGAAACCATTTCTTGTTTGCTAAGCAATATTTCATTTCTTTCGTTTTTTGACAAGCTAAATTGGAAATTATTAAACAATTCTTCATACAAACATTGCCCATATTTATTAAAGACCAATAGACTTGAAAATCCACTAATAGGGCGCATCAATGCTAATATCACTAGGTATTTTTGCCCTTTCTTTGTTTTAACTAAAGTGGCTTTTACATCTGTTATATTATCGTTTGGTAATTGGTAGGTATAAAATCGGCTATTTGCAGTTTGCCTAATGGATATAGTGTTTGCGCCATCTGCAAACACATCCAAAGTATCTCTTATATCAAAAGCCATACACTCTTTAAATTTTTTGAGATTGAATTTTTTAACATTATTAATCTCGCTTTTTATCAAACCAAGCTCATTTCTTGCTATGTTGTTAGGTTTGATTTTACGTTTAGGAGAATCAAAAAGGTTTAAGTTTTCATAAAAAGGTTTAACTATAACAAGGGATGATAAAAATATTATTGAAAGTAGTAAAAACAAATTGATAAACTTAATTTGAAACAATGGATTTACTTTTTTTGACAACCAATAAATAACAAGTCCAATCAAAACTCCTACGAAGCCACACGAAGTTGAATATAAGAGCAGGTTTAGTATTTTGGGGAATGGTACATCTTCTAGTTTGTTTATGACAGCATCAATTGCATCCTGACACAAATAACCTAAAGCTCCAAACAGAAAAAAGAATAGGAAAAACATATACTGTGAATAGGTTTTTACTTTTGGTTTCTTCCTAAAGCTGTGGCTAAAAACAATTAGAAAAATAAAAAATAAAAAAACGACTATGAATAAAAGTAGATAATTTAAACAGCCTAAACACAGCGAGAAGAATATTTTATAATCCATTTTTGAGAGATATAGTGTTTGTATTTGCTGCACGAAATAAGCAACTTTATCACAATCTTAATTATAAGAATAAAAATAAAGCGTCAATTTTAGAAAATTTCATTTTAGTGATTATTTTTGGGCTATGAAAAAACTACTTTTTATAATAGCATTATTCAATTTATCATTTCTTTCGGCCCAAGTAAAATCAAATCTTAAAGAAAAAATATTTCCCGAAATTAAAACATTTAAAGTTTTAAAAAACAGTGCCATTAAACTAAATCAAGCAGATAATATATATTTCGATTACAATATTATTAAAGGCAACAAACTCGTTTTTGATTATTATTATAAAGCCAAAGACCGTGAAAGCGTTGCCGATGATGAATACAATGAGCGAATAGTTTTTGAAATGTATTCAAAATCAGCCGCATCATTTGTATTAACTGGTGATAGCATTTTGGCAGCAAAAGCTTATTACACTAGAAGTTGCTTTTGTTTAGATAGGGGCAATTATAAAATTAACGGAGGTAGTATTTTAGGAAAAAAAATTAATGCTAATACTTGGAAAGTTGATATGGATTTAGTTATCACACCTGTGCCAGAATTTGGTGGAGAGCCCTTTTCTGTTAAGGTTTCAGGAACTTTTATTATTCCAAAAACAAAAAAGTAGTAAAGTGTAAATTTAGTTTGAAAATAGATATTTATACAGATGGTTCAGCCAGAGGAAATCCAGGCCCTGGTGGATATGGAGTTGTTATGATAAGTGGGAAACACCGAAAGGAAATATCTCAGGGGTATAAACATACTACCAATAATAGGATGGAACTAATGGCTGTAATTATAGCTTTAGAGCAATTGAAACTAAGTAATATGAATGTTACCATTCATACAGACAGTAAATATGTTTGCGAATCAGTTGAGAAAAAATGGGTTTTTGGATGG